>JBHLQC010000001.1:0-44753 GCA_048885185.1 Candidatus Odinarchaeota archaeon
GCGTGCCAGAAGGGGTGGGCGTAGCAGACGCGAAGGGGGGTGAATCCGATGATTCGTCCGATGATGCCGGCTGATGTGTGGGGGGCGAGTCCGACGGCGAGGTGTCCGACGAGGTCGTTGGGTGATTTGAGGTTGTAGTAGGGTTTGAGGTTGTAAACGTTTACAAGGAGGTCGTCGATGAATTGGGAGATACGGTGGAGGTATTTGGCGCAGTCGAAGGTGATGATGATATCTTGTGTTTTAAGTTCAAGGATTTGGTTCTCCGATGTGAGAGGGGTGCCGTTTTGATCGAAGTGGTATCCGAGTTCTTGGAGTGTTTCGGGTGAAACACTGATTTCGCAGGGTTTGAAGTGTGTTAGGGGGGCATCAGTCATATCAAATCGGATTGTGCCGTCCTTGTAGACGAAGAGATCGTAACGGGCGCGGAGGATTGCTTTTTCAAGAAGTTCAGGGACTTTGTTTTTACTCATTAACCCCTTTACACCTTTAATTCGCTCTGGGAGTCTTCCACCAAATTTTTTTCGTGCGCGACTTAGTTGTTCTTTTATTGAGAGTTCAATCGGTCCGTATGAATTCGTTACGTTTTGGCACGTTGGACAGGTTTCTGTATTAACCTCCTGTTTACAAGTTGGACACCAATGCATTTGTTCTGTTTCGATTCCGCAGTCCTGACAGATTTGGAGATAGGTCTTATCTCCACATCTTGGGCACTGGCGATAATTTACTTCGACTTTTACGAGGTCCTTTTTCTCTGCTTTCCGTAAATCCCTCATAGGGCCACCAGCATCACCTACAGGAAATATCCCGTTTGGGGGAGGTGACATTTCTCGGCGTTTAGCTTTCTCAGGGCGCCCAATTCGGGCTCCGATGTAGAATGTCCCCTTAGAGTGGAGTGGAATTACCCAATTGGCTTGAATGTAACTCAATGCATCTGTTGCATTGTTGATTTCAGAGGAAAACTTACATTGGTTTTTGCTCAAAAAAATCTCGTAAAGTATGGGAGCCGCTTCATCAAATCGCACAGAATTATTTGATATCTGGCAGGGTATACAAAGAGAGTCGAGTATTTCTTCAATTTCTGAATCTAGGGAGCCGTGAAGGCTAGTAACTCGAGACTTATCATTTTCAAGAGTAAGATGTTGAACCCATTTTTGTAAGACTTGTAATTGTTCGATGGAAAGCTCTTCCCAGAAGTAGACGTATCTTGGGTGCAAAGGAACGGCGAGATGAGAGGATATTGCTAGAGCTTGCCAAGGATTTGGATAACTCTGTAACGAATCATAGAGTATCCGTGAAAGACTGGTTTTATCAATACTTTTCAGAAGTTCTTCTCGTTGGACATTTGAAGCGGCGACAAAACCTCCTAGTACCTCTTGAGCCCACCATTCAGGACAATAGCCGGCTGGCACTATTAGATGATTATTCTCACGAAATTCTCCAAAGCCGACCAGTAGATCACCTAAGAATAGTATTTTTGCGATGGCATCCTGGATTCGCTTTGCTTCTTCCACAGTATCAACGCGGACAATGCTTCCATTATACAATTTAACTATTGGTCCGTGGATGGTGTCGACAGGCATCGCCACGCAGCCCTTTCCTGGGCGTTCAATAATGAGTTGGGTTCCGCAGGCAATGAAGTTATCAAGTATTACCATTGTTGCAGGATGAACACCGAGTGCTGATAGACCAGTATTTCGCGACCTTCCATATCTAACACGGAATCCTCCCTTTCTTGACGGATATGCTAACACAGGACGCCCTGCAATAATATCTTCAAGATATTTCTCGTTGGGTTGGATACGTTGTTCAATCATGTTTTCATCGGATTCGCTAGGAGCTAAGTTTTCTAACCAGTCCCATCCTGGAAGGGAGAGCGCCGCAACGTGGTTGGCCAATTTATGTGCTTTGCCTAAGACACTATCATTAAGGACGAGAATTGCGCCTCCTCGTAACCGATTTGTTTCAACACCAGGTAAATCACGGTATCCAGTTACCTCCGCTTCAGCCGTAGGTTCGCCTGTGACTTCAACGGGGAGGTTTTTTGCCACAAGCCTTACTTCTTCGGGTTTTGATGGAAATTGCAGGTGAGAAATGCGATTATACAAGTCGACTTCTTCAACATATCTTTCAACGTTCTCAGTAGAGGGTTTATAGCGGTCTAAATCTAGTAGTTGTCTCACTGAATCTGCAACGAGAAGTATTTGGGCACCTTCTGTGCCCCCAGCCGCCCTGATGGGCCCAGCAAAATAGACAGCTAAGTATCTACTACCATCGATATTTGTTTTAATTTTCACTGAGGCAATACCTTCAATCGGTCCAGCGGTAATGCCTTCTGTAATAATTGCTAATGCTGTGCGAATTGCTTGCTCAGCTGCGTTTTCAGGATCCCACCCATTGGTTTGTGCGTCTTGTATGATTTCACGGGCTACAATAAAAGCAATACTATGAGAGGGTTCATTCTCGCTTAAGTGTCGTATCCGGTCAGCTACACCAACAGGTCCTACTAAGCCTTCCACACGTCCAGCCACGTCATCAGCTGGACGCATTTCTACCTCACTGGTTGGGTCCAAACCTTTACTTCGCGCTTCATTGGCTACTTGCGCGAGCCGTTGAACTTCTTCTTTGAGGGATGTTTTGTAGGATTCCTGGAATTCCATTTACCCTACCCCCGTGAAAATGAGGATTACTAATATTATTTCAAAGAGTGCTAAAGTTATTCCAATTGCTATGGGATTTAGTAAATTGTCATCAATTGGAGAGGAAACAAGATCGACGATTAGTAAAATGGTTGCTGCTATAATTCCATAAATCAATGGAACACCAATGAAATACCAAAGGGGGAGAAATGCTAGGAACCCAAAGAAAAAGCCGCCAATCGCACCTTCAAGAGTTCGGTTACCCTTAATTCGACGACGCCCGAACCTCATTCCGATAATGGCAGCAGCCCCATCGCCAAGTGCTGCTACCATAACAGCAGTAACGGATAGCCACCCTGAAAGCATCCAGATAGCGGTAAATTGAAACCAATTTAGCAGTATGTGACCAAGAAGGTAGAGCGTAATAAAGATTAGCAGAGAACCGACTGCAAAGTAAACACTGGCACCGAATCTGGTTCGTTCTCTTGGTCGCATCACACGGTCAGTAATGCGTCTGAAAGGAAAATATCCATACACTCGGACTCGTGTAAAATCAAAGCCTATGAAAAAGACTAGTGAAATTCCAGTAAACCCGATGGATAAAAGCGAACCATACAAAGGTCCAAAAAATTGTATTCCAATCCAATTTACTAAAGCAACTAAAATCATTAGTGAATGGAAAATTTTACGCTGAACTTCGGTGGTAACAATAGGAGTTGCCATTATCTTATTCGGATATGACGGTGACTCTTATGCGTTTGGGCATAACCAGCTACATCTCACTATTTAGACTCACTAAAAATGAGAACAAGTGAACTTCCTCCGATTGGGAAAAGGCTTTAAAGTTTAATACTTGTCAAATCAGCCTATCACATGCAGGTGAATCCGTTAGATGGTTCTCACATCTCGCCAAAAAATCATTGTCGGACTAATGATTTTCCTTTTGGTTCTCGTTTTCCCAAAGAGAAGTGTAGCCTCGCAAAGTGAAGAAGGGCAAATTACAATTGTTTTTGATTTTAGTCATGATCAACTATTCAGCCCAGCGAATCAGAATTTCACAGAAGCCGTTGATGTTCTTAGTAATCGGCCTGAATATTTCGTACGGATTCTAACTCAGGGTGAATTATCTGCAGAGAATCTAACTCGTTCACATATTTTGGTTATTTCAAATCCAGGAAAAGAGTACAATACTGCAGAACTAGAGGTCATTAGTAATTTTGTGAACAGAGGAGGTTCTTTATTCCTATTATGCGATTTTCAGATTGCGGATAGGCGTATTGGAAATCCTGTGGTACTAAATGAAATTCTTCAAGGAATTTCTGAACCACGGATTCAATTTTCTACAGTTACTGAAGGCGAAGAGATACAAGGCGATGCAATATACGATCTAAACAATTCATTACTCCTACCATACAATATTCAAGTTAATCAGTCACTCATTACTTTAGACCCGCTTCGTGCAACCATCGGTGCAAATATCAATTCGGTGATGGTTGCAGGCGGTTCACTAACGGAACAGACCTCAGGTTTAATCATTTCAACAGGTGCAGAAACCTCACAAGCCGTTAATATAAATGAAGAACCCATTCACAGTCAACCTGGTTGGTTAGCTGCTTTTTGGGTTAACAGTTCGCGAGTAGTCTTGTGTACTTCAAATACAATGTTTTCTGATACGTCTTGTGTCGGCACTAACCAGAGTTGGTTCGAGTCTATGGATAATTCCATGTTGTGGCTGAATATATTTAGCTGGTTATCTGCGTCATTTGTCCAAGACCCCACACCTTTCTTGATTTTCATTGTTTCTTTGGTGTTCATTGTTGGGATGGCGTTGTTCATCTACTCGTTTTGGCTCAAGAAACGAGGGCGATAAAAGAGATATTGACCTAGTGTTGCTAGCCACCGACTAATGTCACGACCAGCACGAATTTTTGATTCTTCATCTCCGTAACTGGTGGCGATAGGAACTTCAGAAATCAGAAATCCTGCTCGTTGCGCATCGATGAGAATTTCAGTCTCGGCAGCGAACCCATTATTACGAACAGGGATTGTTTCTAAAACCCTCCTTTTGAAGGCGCGATACCCAGATTGTGAATCTGTAACGGGAACTTTGAAAATCACTCTGAGAACGGTGGTTGTGATAAGATTACTTAACTTTCGAGCGAAGGGCATATCTTCTGATTGCGTTTGGTAACGTGATCCAACAATGATGTCGTAACCTTGTTTGATTTTATCAAGGAACCGTGGGATAGAATGGGGGTTATGTTGTAGATCGCCATCAAGTGTGATTGTGACATCATATTGCTTTTTTATGGTATAATTAAAACCGGTCCGTAATGCTGCTCCTTTTCCAAGATTCGTTGGATGCCTAAGCACTGTTGCACCGTTAGCTTCAGCTATCTTTCCAGTGTTATCAGTACTACCATCATCTACTACAACAACATGTGTACAATACTTCTGCGCAATTGTTATCACTTGATCAATGGCACGGGATTCTTGATAGGCGGGAATAACACAACAGACCTTCATATACACCAGCGTTTTCTAATGATGTGTAGAGAGTGGAGTAAGTAATCCTGAAAATGAAAAAGCTTACTATTCGGATGAAAGTTGAGTATCTGTTGCTTTTGTGACTGTGGTTGGTTGGTTCGCACAAATATCTACAAATTCACCATAAACATCGACTGGTTCTGTTAAAGAGGTAATGGCTATTGTGGCTTGAACATCACAGTTTCCACAATGAATTGTCGCTTGACCAATATTTCGGTTCATCTCAACACGGACAGCATTACGTCCACATTTAGGACAATTGAAAATTGAAGGAATTGTTCGGATAGGACGTCGGGGAGTGGTTTTTCTTCGTCGTCGACCCATTTGATTAACCTCATTAGTTGTAATACAGCACGCTATATAATTCTCGGGATTATTAGTACGACTTCACCTTTGGACTTTTCGTTTGAGATCACTCAGTAATTGGTTAGCTGTCTCAATTGGATCGGCATCAGAAACGTCATTAACTGATAGTTCTAGCTGGTTAGAGAAGTTATTCAAGTTAATTCGCCCAGATAAATTGAGTTCCTTCCCAAGTAGAGTGTCTTCTACGCGTCGAACGGGTTCATCTTCGTTACCAGATTCTTCAATGATTGATTTAGCATCCTCTCCACTCATTCCAAAGAGTTTCTCTGCAGAGTTCCCAATAAAACTAGCACGAATGTTTTCTGTTCCATCGTCTATGACGAGTTTTGCGATTAGTCGTGGTTCGGATTTTAGGATTTTACCACATTTGGGGCACGTAATTGATGAATTACTGATTGTAACTTTTTTGAAACACTTGGGACATGAATCATATACCGATTTTTGATGAATCACTTGGACAACGGTTCCACGCACAGTCACAAAATTTCCTTCCGTCACATTTGCTAAAATTTGGTCAGGTGCTTCAGGCTTTCCAGAACTGATAAAATCATTTGAAGGGCGTTTTATCTCGAGATTAGATGGATTGCGTGTAACTCGTGAAGATTCGTTAATGTGGATTTCAAGTTCTTGGCGAAGTCCAGCACGACAATTAATTCCTTCCAAAAGAAGGTGGGTTCCTACTTCGACATCAGCAAGGTTTTCAGCTGCTTGACCCCAAGCAACTGCACGAACTTTGGCTGTTTCATCAGCTAAAATGAATACAAGGCGTTTACCTTCTTGCCCATCACGTCGTGTGAATGTGCGTACACCTTGGTTTTCTAGGACTTTAACACCGATTGCACTTGAAAAATCGCCAGCTGTTAGTTCTTTTAGAGCTTGTGGCTCTGAAGGTTGATCTTCAGGAGGTTGGTCTGTAGCACTTAGTTGGCGTAGTTGTCCACGACGACCTAAATGTAATTCAGGTTCGTTATTCCGGTCCATTCGTACATATCCGCTTTCTATTCGAATTTTATCGTTTACTGATAATTTCTTAAACCATTCACTTTGTTCGTCCCATAATACTAGTCTGGTACGACCTGTCTCATCACGAATGGCCAAGCTTGCTACGCTTCCCTCAGAATCTCCTCGACTAAATGTGGAAACCCGATATTTGGCAATAATTATGCCTTCGACATGAACATCGCTCATTCCGGCTTCAAGTGACTTTAGTGGAGTTAGAGTAACTGCCACTTCGGGAAAGTCCTTTACGTCAACATCAGGTGGATTGATCATTATCCGACTTCCACTACCCAGATGGATTTCCAGTTGATCGCGAAGCCCAGTTCTTACTCTGCCATTTATTATTCGTAGGATATCACCTTCATCGAATTCTTGATCTTCTATTGGTTTAGTATGATCATTCCAGAAAGTTACACGAATAGAACCGGTCGAATCGCTTCCCATGATATTGGCAACTTTCCCTTCTCCCCCTTGTTTTCGTTGAAATGTCCTAACTGGGAATATTCGAACAACTTTCAGATTCAGTGAAACTCCCGTCATTCCTGCAACTAAGTCACGAATAGACAGTTTTAGTTCAGGTGTAGGCTGCCTCTCAAAGAGATCAAGATCTAACTCCCGTGCTACAAGTGATGCAGCACCTTCGTCTGTCACATAACCATCGAGTTCCTTCTTTTTTTCTTCAATCATTTGAAGGATTTCATCTTTGGATTTACCTGATTTATCGACTATTAGATCCACAATTTCAGCAAGTTTAAGTGGCACGCTTGAAAGCAGCCTCCCTGGTTAGATAAGATAATACCACAGGTTTCTACAAACAATGTTTTAAAAACATCCCTTCGTTACTCGAATAAGAGGCGCCTTAGTGTGGTTGAAGATATATTTAGTTTGCTGGATTCCCGGCTTTATGAGGAGCTTGTAAAGCAGGGATTTCAGACTCCAACACCAATACAAGTCCGTAGTATTCCACGGATACTTAGTGGTGAGTCCGTCTTACTGATTGCACCAACAGGGCATGGGAAAACAGAAGCGGCTTTTTTTCCCCTGATTCACCGCTTACTTGCATCTTCAAACCCCGTTGAAGGCGTTCAGATCTTGTGGATTACACCGCTTCGTGCCCTAAATAGAGATATTCTGAGACGATTGGTTCTCATCGCTCAACAACTTCAAATCAGTGTGGAAGTTCGTCATGGTGACACCCCATCCTCAACACGACGAAAACAGACTTTGAAACCACCTCAACTTTTCATTATCACACCAGAAACCCTTCAGGCACTCTTAGCAGGGAAACGAATTCGAGAACACTTGCGAAATGTTCAGGGTGTGGTGATTGACGAAATTCATGAACTCGCGGCGAGTAAACGCGGAGTTCAATTAATGGTAGCCTTAGAAAGATTACGTGAGTTAACTGGATTATCCTTTCAACGAATTGGATTATCTGCCACAGTTGGCAATCCAGAAGAAATCGGAGCATTCATGAGTGGTGGAGAAAATGTCGTAATTATTGAATCGCCTGCAAGAAAGGATTTTCATTTTTCCATTGAATATTGTCCATTTTCTTACAAGGAATCTGATGAATCTCCTCTTGATGGTCCTGTTCGTAGGATATGGGAATTGGTTAGTCAACATACCTCAACTCTGATTTTTAGTAATGAACGCCAGACAGCAGAAGCACTTGCCTTAAGATTAGCGAAACTTCATGGAGGAGATTCCGGAGTCCACCATGGATCACTCTCGCGCGAAGCCCGAGTTGAAGCTGAAAGGAAATTCAAAATGGGGACTGTACCCTATCTAGTTTGTACCTCATCTTTGGAACTAGGATTAGATATTGGTTCTGTGGATTTAGTAATTCAATTCGGCTCGCCACGTCAGGTAGTTCGGCTATTGCAACGTGTCGGGCGATCAGGACACCGTTTAGACCGACGGTCTAAAGGCGTAATGATAACTACACGGTTTGATGATATCTGTGAAAGTTTAGTAGTAGCTCATCAATCTCTTAAGGGCCAGTTAGAAGTCCCGCCCATTCATAATAACGCGCTTGATATTGTTGCTCATCAACTGGTTGGTCTGGCAATCGAATACAAAACCTTGTCATTTCCACAGGCATTTGATATAATAAAGCGGTCAACACCATATCAAGGACTTGAGCAGGATACTTTCAATCAAATAGTGGGTTTTCTTCAGAAGGAGGGACTGCTAGCCCGTGATGATGTCATTTTAAGACCTCGACGAAAATCTTATGCCTATTACTTTGAAAATCTCTCAGTAATTCCTGACACACCTCATCACCGTGTTGTCAATGTTGCCACAAGCAGGCCTGTCGGTCGTTTGGATACTGGATTTGCAGAGGAATTTGGCCACACCGGTAATATTCTAGTTTTGCGTGGTCGACCATGGGAAGTTGTTAAGCAAGATGAAGAAAACGTATTCGTGACGCCTATTAACCAAACAAAGGGACGTATTCCTCGTTGGAGTGGAGAGCTAATACCGGTCTCGGAAAATGTTGTTAAAGCAGTTGCTGATCTTTGGATGTATATTGCAGAAAACGTCACTCAACCCACCAATCTTGAGTTTGAAATTGCTGTTGATGAGCAAGCTAAAGAAGTAATGCTGAAAACCATCTCAAAACAGCAACAAGAAGAATTCATACCAGATAAATCTACGATATTTATTGAAATAGGTCACGAGTTGGTGGTCATTCATTCATGTTACGGAACTCGAGTCAACGAGACGTTAGGCAGAATTCTGGCGGCTCTATTGACTTCTCAGCTAGGAATGGAAATCGCCTTTCATGCAGATCAATTTCGGATTCTGTTCCGATTTGAGCGAGGAGGTGGTCATCCAATTGGTGAGGCGATTTATGAAGGTTTACAATCACTTGACCCCGAGCATATCGTTGACCTATTGGAAATGATTTTGTTACGATCACCCTATTTTGCACGACGCTTTCTGCATATCGCTAGAAGATTTGGAGTCATTTCTCATGAAGCAAAACTTCGGAGCACTCAACTTCTTCGAATGATGCAATATTTTACGGAAACGCCCTTAATTGATGAGGCACTCCACGAATTTTACACTGACAAGCTAGATATTGAAAACACCCAAAGAATCGTAAATGCAATCCAAACAGGTGAAATCATCGTAAAGCGACTCTACCAGAAACGACCGTCACCTTTTGCCCGTCAAATTCTAGCGCGATTTGGTGAATTTCTCGAACCTGAAATCCCTGAATCCTACATTCTTGAACAAACCAAAAATCGACTGTTGAACCGAAAAGTCCGATTAGTTTGTCTCCACTGTGGACAATGGGCAAGTGTCCGGACAATTAAACATTTGAAAGAGCACCCACAGTGCAAAAAATGTAAATCACGATTGATTGCAGGTGTTTTTCCCACCGATGAGCTTTTAGAGCAAGCTATTCGTCGCCACCGCGCTGGTATGAAACTCACTCCTGAAGAACAAAAGGCGTTACGGAAAGGACGAGAAAACGCTAATGTGGTTTTAAATTACGGAAAGCCAGCGCTGATTGCGATGGCGGGTCGTGGAATAGGACCGACTGTCGTTAAACGAATTATGGCAGGAAGTCATGACCGACCTGAAAAAGAATTTTATCTTCTCATTTTAGAGAACGAAAAGCAGTTTATCAGAACACGGGAGTGGTGGACCGAACCTAAAATATAAGATAGGAAAAATCTTGGCTAATCCTCTTCACGCCCACCAAGAATATGGAAGGCCATAATGAGAAACGCAGCTAGGATTGCAAGTCCGAGTGTTGCCATTTGATAAACCTGATAAAATACATCCATGAAGAGAACCGTTCTGCAACATGCTTAGCTTGTTTTTAACTTTTACTCAATACTCCCCTTTCTTGATTTACGGGTAGACTGTGTTTCAGGCAACGTTTCCCATTCAACTCGTAGAGTATCATACATCATATCATCCACACGAATTTCCGAAAAAACTCCAAGAGCTCCTGCTAGTATTTTCGATAAAATATGATAGCAAAGATCAGTCGAGCGTTTTACGATGACGTTAATATAGAAGTCTTCACAATCGCAATAAATCTCAGACAACACCCGGTAATCTCGAGATTTTCCGACTACAATCCAAGCCTCTCTCCCACTTGGTTCAAAAATATATTTTTTCACAAGATCATTCGTTACCGCTTTGAGTGCTTTCCAAAATCGGTCTCCACAGTATCGAGCCAAGGCTGACAGTTCCGAGCCAGAAATACATTGATTTTCACGAATAGTGTTAATCGTGGTGGCAAGTTCCTTCTTCATCGTTACAATCGTTTCTTATCACAAAGAAAAAAATACCTATCGGATTAGTAAATATGAGAAAGAATGCATTTGAAATTAATAAAAAACGAACCGGCTCTACTTCTTCAGGAAGGTTCACGCCGTATTTTAGTTGTGGCAGATTTGCACATCGGATACGAACGCACACTCTTCAAACAGAATCAGTACTCATCCAATCTAACTAGCAGGATTATTCAGCACTTCGATAACTTGGTTTCGACAACCAAACCAAGTGAAGTTATAATCTTGGGTGATCTCAAGCATTCTATCAGAGAATTTTCTAGACAAGAGTTTCATGAAGTTGCGCAACTATTACACCGGATTCAACAAAAAGTGTCAATAACCATAATCCGTGGTAACCATGATGCAGACCTGGAGTTAGTCGTTCCTGACAACACAGCTATTATCCCGTCTTCGGGTCTAAGAATTAAGTTTCGTTCCCAACATGTCTATCTTCTCCACGGTCATGCTCAACCCACTGCAGAAATTTTGACTTGTGATAGTCTTCTTATGGGTCACATTCACCCAACTTTGGCACGTCCTACACTTCAAGGACCAATGCGCACTCATCGAGTTTGGGTTAGGACCAAATGGCAACCAACGATTCTAGATGCAATTGAATCATGGATAGGAAAAGAGGCGGTCACCAATGAGCAAGAACGGATTCAACAACTTCTCCAAATGAAAATCTTAATTTTACCAGCCTTTCTTGACCTGCTTCAAGGTCATATCTTAAACCGCACTAAACCCAAGGAACCAGCCGGTACACCGATATTTCGATATCTCTCAATGGGAGAGGCAGAACTTTTCATGCTCGATCAAACTCCGCTTGGGAAACTCAGCCAACTACGCCAACAAAACTCGTGCTGAAAAGAAACATTTTAAGCTGAAATTCCCTGTATCCTGCCACGCTGGGTCGATGGTCTAGATTCCCGGGGAACTCGATTTCCCGGACTAGTTTGGTATAGAAAAAGGAACTAGTTCCTTTTATCGCCAAAGATTCGCGGTTCGGGACCAGGAGTTTTACACAAACTCCCGGCGGGAATCCGTGAGATCCGGGGTTCAAAACCAGGAAGTATTTCTAACTGGGGAAAATCCCCGTCGGCCCACCACTAACCTTTTTGAACGTTGATTTTTTTGGAGAAAGTTCGTCAATTAACGTAAATTTGCGTAAAGCACTTAAACTATGATACGATGCGTGTAGCTATGCCCGTGGCGGCACAGATTAGACAACGACTTGCTCGACGTATAGCTGGGGAAATATCCTTATCCGATCAACCAGGTCGTGTAATGAGACAATGGAGAGAAATGTTCCATATCCCCCAAATTCAATTAGCCGAATCTTTGGGGGTTTCTCCTTCAGTTATCAGCGATTATGAGAGTGGTCGCCGCCAGTCACCAGGCACTAAAACCATAAAGCGTTTTGTTGAGACCATCATTACTTTGGATGAGCACAACGGTGGACAGGTAGTCAATGCTTTTCAACGCTTGATGGGTGTGGAGATTCCAACCAGTATAATATTGGACATTCGTGAGTTTAGCAAAGGTGTTACCGCAATAGATCTGCTTGAAAGTATCCGCGCGCAGGTTGTTGCAGGTGAAGAGGCGTTAGAACGAGAGGTGCTGGGCTATGTGGTCGTTGATACCACAAAGGCGCTAGACGTTTTATCAAGCAACGGTTTTCGAAAACTCTTTGAATCAACAGGAGAACGGGCATTAATACTCGTAAATGCCTCAACAGGACGCTCCCCATTAATTACGGTCAAAGACAATTTTAAACCAAGTCTTTTTGTATTACATGGTGTAGAACAACTGGATTATCTCGCTATTGAACTCGCTAATAGAGAAAGAGTTCCTTTAGCAGTGTCGCGTATGGAATCAATTGAAGGTATGTTACGAAAGTTACAAATCCTTGGGAAATATTCCCTTAACGAAAAAACATGAGACGAACGAACATGACTGATAAGATTGCGATCATTGGTGATGTCGATACAGTTGTGGGCTTTAGATTAGCAGGAATTCTGAAGTCGAGCACACCCTCAGATGCGGCTTCAACTAGAAGGGCTTTGTTAGATTTTTCAGGAGATTCAAATGTCTCCATTATAATTATCACTGAACGTTATGCAGAAGATATACGCGAGAATATTGAAGAATTATCTCAGCGCCCTTATCCGGTTATAGTCGAGATTCCTGACAAAAGTGGTCATCTCGCGGAAAAAGAAAGTCCATTACGAAGATTAGTCAAACGAGCAATTGGAGTTGAACTAGAAGGATTCTGAAACTGTCTAGCCACCATAAGATTTTTGACAACATAATATAGCTGATAGTGAAACGAGATAGCGGTTTACCAACAAGGACGGTTGAGAATGACAACGCGAATTGGAAATATTCAACGAATTGCAGGACCTCTAATTGAGGCTGATGGTCTCCTTGGAGTGACCATGTTTGAAGTCTGTAGAGTAGGTTCAGAGGAATTAATTGGCGAAGTTAATCGTGTCGTCGGTGATCGAGCTTTTATCCAAGTTTATGAAGAAACCTCTGGTCTGAAACCTGGTGAAAAAGTAGTTGCCACAGGGACTTCTCTTGATGTTGAACTTGGCCCGGGTCTAGTCGGTTCCATTTTTGATGGTATCCAACGACCACTGCCTAGCATTAAGGACCAAGTGGGTGATTTCATTACCCGAGGTGTAACAGCACCTCCACTGCCCGTTGACAAGCAATGGTCGTTTAAACCCTTAATAGAAAAAGGCGCTTCTGTGATAGGAGGAGATGTGTTAGGTACTGTCCAAGAGACGAGTGTATTTCTACACAAGATTTTGGTCCCACCAAGAATTCAAGGGAAAGTAACACACATTGTCAATGCAGGAGACTACACTATCAAAGATGTCATCGCACAAGTGCAGACACCTTCTGGTAAGCGAGATCTTACTCTAACTCAAAGATGGCCAGTTCGTATAGGACGCCCTTATGCCAGCAAAATTGGCACCGAGGTTCCTCTTTTCACTGGTCAAAGAGTGATTGATTCATTCTTCCCAGTCGCCAAAGGCGGAACAGGGGCCATCCCCGGAGGATTCGGAACTGGTAAAACCGTAACCCTTCATCAGCTCGCAAAATGGGCAGATGCAGAAATTATTGTTTATGTTGGCTGTGGTGAACGCGGAAACGAAATGACGGAAGTCTTAGAAGACTTTCCTAAGTTGAAAGACCCTAAAAGTGGAAAATCGCTTATGGAAAGAACGCTTCTTGTAGCCAATACGAGTAACATGCCTGTCGCGGCCCGTGAAGCATCAATTTATACTGGAATTACACTTGCAGAATATTTTAGAGATCAAGGTTATGATGTTGCTCTAATGGCGGATAGTACTTCACGGTGGGCAGAAGCCTTACGTGAAATTTCAGGACGATTAGAAGAAATGCCAGGAGAAGAAGGTTATCCTGCGTATCTTGGTAGTCGATTGGCAGAATTCTACGAAAGAGCGGGACGTGTTGAAACACTAGGCAACGAACCTCGTGTTGGAAGTGTTACAGTTACTGGAGCTGTTTCACCGGCAGGAGGAGACTTCTCTGAACCCGTTACTCAATCAACCCTACGAATTACAAAGGTTTTCTGGGCATTGGATAAGGATATGGCCTCAAGGCGATTCTTCCCCGCAATTAATTACTTGCAGAGCTATTCATTGTATAAAGATGAGTTAGCATCCTGGTATCAAGGAAAGATGGGTGATGATTGGCCTGAGCTGACTGAGGAAGCCCTATCAATCCTTCAGCGTGATAAGGAACTTCGTGAAATTGTACAACTCGTAGGTCCTGATGCTTTACCAGAACGTGAACGCGCAATTCTGGAAGCAGCTCGTATGGTGAAGGAAGATTACCTCATGCAATCAGCACTTCACCCAGTGGACACATATTGCCCTGAATCGAAAAGCTACTGGATGCTAAAGATTATCATGGAATTCTGGCAACAGATGCAGAAATCTATTGATGAAGGCGTCCCACTACGACGGATAATCGCTCTTCCTGTCGTAGGGAAAATTGCACGAATGAAAGTCCAACCGCACGATCAACCTGATTCAATGGCACAATACTTCCAAAATCTGCAAACAGAAATTACTAAGGGATTTGCATCGATAGAAGCGAGTTAGGTAAAAAATCACTACCCAAATAATGGCACTGGATTAAAGTCCTCCCCACCCGGGGAGAGGCGTATTCCAATGATAGATGAAACCCGAAAAGCAATCAAATGGGGGAGAAGTAAGACCCTGGTAGTGAGTTTGCCACGTCGCTGGATTAAGAAGTATGGTATTGAACCTGATTCGCAACTCCATATCCAAGAGGGCCCTGAGGGTCATTTGAAAATAATGCCACTTCAGATTACAGGAACCCCCTCAGAAAAGACTGCTACAATCCGACTGCTCGAACAAGATGAACTAACACTTTCAACAATTCTCGAAACGTACTATGTAGTTGGCTACGATCAACTAACGATTGAGAGCAGCCGTCGTTTGAATGAGCCAGTTCGGAAAATTTTGAACAAAATTGTAAACCAGCTCCCTGGATATGAAATTTTGGAGAGCACAGACCGCAGAGTTACGATAAAAGGTGTAAGTGTTATCCGTGGTCAAGATATCATGGAATTCGTAAAAATGAGCAGCCGAACGACGATTGAAATGATTGAGAAACTCATTATCGGACTTAGATCAGGTCCAGATGAAACCGAACGCGTTGCAAACGAATTAATCGATGATAGTTGGCGCCAACGAGGAAATTACTTACGAGCTCAACGAGAACTTAGGAAAGCCATGACGGTTCGACCTTCTGGGTTAAAGCTAGAAACCGCCTACATTTTTGATACGGCCTATTATGTACTCCAACTACACAATATTCATGAAAACATCCAATACATCGCAGAAGCCTTAACACGCCGTCAACCCCCTGATGAACAGAATAAGCTGGCTGTGGCCGCTTTGAACAAGGTGTGTGAAAATCTCAAAAAAGCCATTTCTGCGTTCTTACAAAGAAACCAAGAGATGGTTCGCCAAGTGCTAGGAGAAATACCTCTTTTGCGGCAATGGAAGCGTCAGACTGAAACCATTGTCGATGTGATGAAAGATTCCGTAATCACACAAATCATCCTGGATCGTATGGAAGAAATGTTGGCCTATAACAGTGGAATAGCGAAAACGGCTTTGTTATTAAAGGCATAATTTGTAACGTGAACTTTGCTCTAAGAAAAAAGTGTCAAATTAATTTCTCGTCTCAAGGTAAGGCTTAAAAGTTGCACAAGCCTAGTGACCGAAGCCAGCCATCTTTCATTAGAAGGATATTTGGAACTGTGAGGCTGCAAAAATGACTGATAGACATAGTGCTGTTCTAAAGCCCACCTATCAAACAGTGACAACCGTCTCAGGACCTCTTTTAATTCTAGATAAGGTCACAGACGTTGCTTATAACGAGCTTGTTGAAGTTACTGCGCCAGATGGTACTCTACGCCGTGGAACTGTATTAGAAGCTATGAGTGGACGTGCGATTGTACAAGTATTTGAAGGGACCCGAGGACTTGATACGAAAGCTACTCGAGTTCGTCTTACTGGAGAAACAATGCGAACTCCCGTCACCGTCGATTTACTAGGAAGAGCTCTCAATGGATCAGGTATTCCTATCGATAAAGGACCGCCAATTGTCCCTGAAGATGAATTAGATTTGAACGGAGCTCCTATGAACCCTGATGCGCGACAGTATCCACGTGAGTTTATTCAAACAGGGCTAAGTGTAATTGATGGTCTCAATACACTTGTCCGGGGACAAAAGCTTCCAATTTTCAGTGGATCAGGCTTACCCCATGATCGTGTTGCAGCCCAAATCACCCGTCAAGCAAAAATCCCTGGAAAGAAAGAACAATTTGCAGTTATTCTCTGTGCCATTGGAATTACAGCTGAAACTGCACAATTCTACATGAAAACATTGGAAGAAACAGGAGCTTTAGCCACCAGTGTCCTTGTTCTCAACCTTGCTGATGACCCACCCATTGAGCGCATCATTACTCCCCGAACCGCACTAACCATTGCTGAATACCTGGCCTTTGAGCAAGACATGCACGTTCTGGTTATTCTCACAGACATGCTCAACTACTCCAACGCCCTGCGTGAAATCTCAGCAGCCAGAGAAGAGGTACCTGGACGCCGAGGGTATCCTGGTTACTTGTACACAGACCTAGCTTCAATATATGAACGCGCAGGTCGTATAATTGGTCGTAAAGGCACAATTACACAGATGCCCATCCTCACCATGCCTGGAGATGACATTACTCACCCTGTCGCTGACCTCACTGGATATATCACCGAGGGGCAACTCATTACAAGCCGAGCCCTTCACAACAAAGGACTTTATCCTCCCATTGACCCTGCACCTAGTCTAAGTCGGCTAATGAAAGAAGGAATTGGCGAAGGTCACACACGAGCAGACCACAATGAGGTTCAAGCCCAATTATATTATGCTGCCAGTGAAGGGTCAGATCTCCGAGATCTCGTTGCGGTAGTAGGTGAAGGCGCCCTCTCCGATCGAGACCGGGTTTATTTGAATTTCATCGAAAGGTTTGAGGCAGGATTTCTCAACCAAGGTGAATTTGAAGAAAGAACCATTGAACAAACGTTAGATTTGGGTTGGGAAATGCTCTCAACATTCCCTGAACGCGAGCTCAAGCGAATAGACCCTGAAACCATTGAGAAGGCAAAAACTCAGCAACTGTATCGATTTTCACCACCTACGAGTGAAGACAATTAACCGCTTAGCATTGCGAGTTTTTAGAAACCATTATAGGTAATTTCTTCTACTCTTGAAAATATCTTATGCGGCCGTGGTCTAGTGGTTAGGATTTAGGCCTCCCATAGACCGAATGCAAAACCGATCTGGAGATCGCCTATAGCCCGGGTTCAAAAAATCAACTTGCTTGACGAGTTGGCTGGAAAATCCCGGCGGCCGCACCACTCTTTTTTTATGCCCAAGGCATAAAAGGCAAGAAAACCTGATTTTAGCTGGAGAATGGCTGTGAAGACCTGACCCTTACGACCTATAGAGCCCTATAGGAATGACAGGGATCTTGAGTGCTGAGCCGCTCTCCGCCTTTTTGCAGACATTATATTGTGGCTGAATTTCTGTATTGTTCAAAAATTGCCATGTACAGACATTCTTGCCGGGAGATTGTCAGCTCGTTGGGTGAAACTCGTCTTTTCGTGAAGGTAACAGGTGCTCCCCGAATTATGACGGCTGGAATTTGTTCATCAGCTTCTCCCATGATGAGTTGTGCTGCGGAAGCGAGATTGTCTGCGATGGCAGAACGGGTGATACGAAGAGTATATGAAAAGAGGTCTGGTTGTCCACGATAGTCTTTGATTGGTTCAATTCCGGCAATGGCTACTGCGAGCCCGACGGTACCGAGTCGTAAGGGCTGTGTCCGACTGTCTGCAATAACAATACCCAGCTCATGACCAGTTTTCTTTTCCAACGCGTTTTTAATTTGCCAAGCAGTCTCTGTGGTTTTGGATGGGAGAAGAACCACATGACCTGATGGGGCATTCGACCGGTCTATTCCAGCATTAGCCATCAAGGTGTTATCCTTAATGGTCAGGAGTACATGCGGTACACCCCCGAGTATTTCATCCGCCTCTTCCAAGATGATTTGAACCAAATGGGCATCCACTTCATAACGCTCAGCTAATTCTTGAGCTTGAGGGGAAACCGAAACCGTCGATAATTTACGAATCCGGTTTTGCGCTGTTGCAACAACTGTTTCAGCCACAACGATGATGTCTTGAGATTCTAATGTTAGCCCTTGTTCTGCAATGGATGAAACCAGATGTCCAATTAAATCATCTCCAGGCTGGATAATTGGAGTCCTAATGCCTATTAGCTCCATTTTTCTTCACATTCTTGAGTTGCTTGAAAAAGCGGTGACCATTTTTGCGCAGTCACGCGTTGCGCGAACATCATGAGCTCGAATAACATGAGCACCTTCCAATATGGCTATTGTCACAGCAGCAAGTGTCCCAAATAGACGATCTTGGGGAGAAGGATAGCCCAAAACCCTGCCGATGAAACTTTTTCTAGACACACCCAGTAAAATAGGTCTTTTCAGAATCCGAATTTTCCTTAAGTCCCGAATGAGTTCAAAGTCATTTTGAAACGGTTTGCCAAATCCAATACCTGGATCTACAACTATACGGTTTGAGGGAATTTCGGCAGTATGAGCAATATGGAGACTCCTTCTCAATGCCGATATTACCTGAGTACTAGTAGTCCGATCACCTGGTCGGTTCTTTGTAGCCATTAACACGCAACTTGCGCCAGCATCTTGGATGATTTTAGCCATATTGGGATCAAATTTCAACCCTGATACATCATTGATAATAGTTGCACCTTTTTCTAAGGCAACTTGTGCAACTGATGCACGGTATGTATCGATTGATACTGGTACGTCCCAGTTTTTTACAATTGATTGAATAATCCTGACTACGCGCTTTTTTTCTATCTCAACTGGTGGTATTGGAGAACCAGGTGCTGTTGATACACCGCCAATGTCAAGCATATCAACATTCTCATCTACCATTCTCTCAACGGCTGATAGAGCTTCCTTGGAAGAGGCATAGTATGAGTTCTGGTAGAAAGAGTGAGGATCCAGATTGATGATTCCCATAATGGCTACAGGTTGATTGTCGCCTACACTTACTGAACCAAGTCGTGCTTGAGTAGAACTCATTAGTGGTCACCGAAAACTTAATGCCACTTGCCCAAATAAGAAATCGACCGTTCCACAGAGGTTACTGCCTTGACTGAATCAAAATTACTTACAACGCATTTACACGATTGGCATGAGGCTTATGGAGCTAAAATGGTGTCATTCGCAGGGTTTCATATGCCCTTAAGGTACCAAGCCATCACTACAGAGCATATTACAACCCGGAAAGCTGCTGGAATTTTTGATGTAACCCACATGGGTCGAGCCATGATTACCGGTTCAGAAGCCACTCAATACCTTGACAACCTCTTACCTACGCGGATTCACCGATTGGAAAACGGTGCTGGAACATACAGTGCCTTCTGCACCAAAAATGGCGGTATCGTTGATGATCTCTTCCTGTTCCGTTTGGACGATAATGAGTATTATATGGTAGTCAACGGAGCGAACAGAAAGAAAGACTTTGGTTGGATGAAAAAACACGCTAAGGAATTTAATGTCAAGGTTTCGAACATTTCTGATAGCACTCCAATGTTTGCTCTTCAAGGACCTGCAGCGGTAAAGATCTTACAGAAACTCACATCAATGGATTTAGACTCAGTTCCCCGCTTTCACTCGGTGAAAACTAAGTTAAACGGATTTGATGTTATCGCCACGCGTAGTGGGTATACAGGAGAGGATGGATTTGAGATTGCTCAACTCAATGTTACTCCTGACAAAAAAGAATTGGCAGTTCAATTGTGGGAAGATCTTCTTGAGCACGGAAAGGAAGAAGGACTCGTACCAGTCGGTTTAGCCGCACGGGATACTCTTCGTCTTGAGGCCGGAATGGTTCTTTATGGAAACGATATCAACGAGGATACCAGTCCATATCAAGCACGGATCGGATTTATTGTCCATTTGAAAAAAGAGAAATTCTTAGGAAAAGAGGCGCTGGTTGCTGAGAAGGCTGAAAAACCCCAACGACTTCGGGTTGGACTCATTATGTTGGGGAAAGGAATACCAAGAACGGGTAACCAAATTTTTGCAAAAGGTGAAGTGATTGGAGAAGTAACAAGTGGATCCATTTCTCCACTTCTCCGAAAAGGCGTAGCTTTAGGGTATGTGAACCGGGCCTTCCGGGTATCAGAAACTCTTGTGCATATTGAGATAGGAAAGAAGAAACGGTGGGCTGAAATCTATCACCCGAAAAAACTGCTCGCTCAAATCAAGAAACAGGCAAAAATGTAGACAGAGAAAATTCGTTTACTTTGAATCCCAGTCATTATCAATTTCTTGAGCAAAGCTGACAAGTAATTGTGCAACAGGATGTTTCGGGTTTAAATGGAGAATTCGTCTACGTCGAAAGAACCGAATATCCGAAACAATTCCCGCCTTTATCAGAGGAAGAAGACAACGTTCAACTGACGATACTGAAACTTTCGCGCGCCGGGCAAGCATAGAAAGATGCATTGTCGTATCCTTTTGTTGAATAAGTACTTCGAGAAGCCGAACCTGTGGAGTGTCACCAAACAACTCTTTTAATCGACCCATTGGATGTAGCCAACTCACCGCTCTGGAAATGAACCTGATGTCAATAAAGGGAAGCTCTTACAAAAAAGTTTGCTGCGAAAGCCATCAACATGGTCTAAATCGAGGATGACACGACTCTAGTACCAATTTTTCTCTTTTCTATGGCTTGGACAATGTTTTCGGGGGTTGTTCCATTGACAAACCAGACTTCGATTTGGGCCCGTTGGATTATATCTAGGGCTGGTTTATCAAAGAGAGGATACGTTCCAGGTTGGCTTTCAAGGGGTGTGATAATTTTTCGTAATTGATCGATGGTAATTTCTGACAGGAGTTTTGCTTGACTGAATCTTTTAGGATCACTGTCATAGACGCCGTCAACGTCAGTGACGTTGAGTAGAATTTTCGAATTCGAAAATTCAGCAACCTGGGCAGCGACAGCATTGGTAGATTGACCAGGACGAAGGCCACCAAGAATAAGAAGGCGTTCATCATTTTGAAGACTTGCTAGTTGCTCTTCACTCATTATTGGAAGTGGATATGCGACATCTTGTAATGCTGTGATCATCAATTGGGCACAAACCCAAGTTGCCGCAATACCCAACTGGTCCAAGGTTTCACGGTTGGCACCGAGTAGTTTTCCCTTTTTCACCAATGATTTTGCAAGAAAGCCTCCACCGATTACCAATACGATGTCATGTCCGAGTTCCTTAATTTGCCGAATTGCATTAGCAAATTCCTGATATCGAGCAATATCAAACTGTTCATCCTCGTCAAAAAGAAGAGAACCACCAATTTTTATTACGAGTTTCATCAGAACGCCTCTGTAGTTCGAAAAGTTTTTGGATACCTTTAACGGTTGCTGCTCGCACCTAATATCGCATACATGCCTTTTTGCTTTATGCGAATAAGGGGCAATTATCCATGTCTACTACTAGCGAATCGTATCAGCGGTTCAGACTCAAGAAGGTAGTGGACACTCTATCAGAAAAAAAGGGACTTCACACGGAACTGATAACCCTTTACATTCCACCTGATCGTCAGATGAGTGATGTACTCTCAACCCTCCGAACAGAATATGGTACTGCAACCAACATCAAATCCAAATCTACACGAAAAAATGTGATGGACGCCATCCAGACAGTAATCCAACGTTTGAAAATCATACCAAAACCGCCTCCGAATGGATTAGCGGTATTTGCCGGTGCGATTTCGAAAGGAGCCCCTGGCAGCGAGAAAATGGAATTGTATTTGATTGAACCCCCGGAGTCAGTAAATGTATACATCTATCGGTGTGCTGCTGAATTTTGGCTTGATCCTCTTCGTGAAATGCTAAGACCAAAGAATAGCTATGGTTTAATCTCAATTGACCGAAGTGCAGCAGCTTGGGCTCTATTACGGGGGACTAGCTTACAGGTTATTAAAACGGTGAAATCTGGTATTATGGGTAAACACCGAGCAGGTGGGCAAAGCCAACGACGATTTGAACGCCTTATTGAACAGGCGGCTCATGAATTTTTAACTCGATCCAGTGAATTAACCCGAGAATTATTCGAGGAGATTCCAGATTTAAGAGGAATAATCATTGGAGGTCCTGGTTTCACAAAAGAAGTCTTTTCAGAGAAAGGTTATCTAACTTCTCCTTTGAAGGAGAAAGTGTTAGCTGTACTTGATACTGCTTATTCAGGGGAGGAAGGTATCCGAGCCTTAGTTGAAAAATCAGGTGAAATTCTAAGAGACCAACGGCTAATGGAAGAAAAGCGTCTAGTCCAACGCTTCTTAAGCGAACTCGCTCGTGATACTGGTCGAGCTACGTATGGAGAGAAGCAGGTCCGGGCTGCACTTGATCGAGGGGCAGTCGAAATCATCATAGTCTCCGAAGGTATCGAATATTCACGAGTTACAATAACCTGCACCTCCTGTGGTCATGAAACAGAAAGCACACTAACACCCGACGCATTACCACGATTTGTGAATGAGCTAGCGGACCAACAATGTCCCAAGTGCAAAAACCAAACACTTCAAATTTCAGAAGCGCAAGACATCATCGAAGAGTTGGGAGAACTAGCAAATGAAACTGGAGCTAAAATCGAAATAATTTCACCTGAAACTGAAGAGGGAAAACAACTTCTTATCGCATTTCGTGGAATTGGCGCCATTCTTCGTTGGGCTGAACAAGCTTAGGTCAAAAAATATTGGAGAAAGCCTTTTTAACATGGGCAAGAATGCCGTTCCCTAGTCAAATAACAATAAAAACAAGTCAAAATTTCGACTCTTTTATCATCACCTTACCTGAAGGGTGAATTAGAGGTATCAAACGATGGGGCAAACTACACAACTAAAAGAAAAACGTTGGCAACCAAAAATCGAGGAAGAAATCCTTGGGATGTGGGCCAAAGAACAACTTTACGCCTTTCAACGAGACACTAAACGTCCTATCTATTCAATCGACATTCCTCCTCCATACCTAAGTGGACCTTGGCATATTGGTGGTGCTATTCACTACGCTCAAATTGATATGATTGCCAGAACGAAACGCATGGAAGGATTTGAGGTTATATTCCCTATGGGATTAGACCGAAACGGACTACCTATTGAGGTTCAGGTGGAAAGAGCATACAACATCAGTATGCATGATATTCCTCGTCAGGAATTTCTGGATAAATGTGCTGAATTTCTGGACCGTAATGAGAAACTCATTGTTACAATGGCCCAACGTTTAGGTTTGAGTTGTAACTCATTCAAACACGACGAGATGTATCGTACTGATCATCCAGATTATCGTGCAATTACACAACGCACGTTCATTGAACTATACAATCAAGGACTCGTCTATATCGATGATCGCCCCAATAACTGGTGTTCCGAATGCGGAACTACCATCGCAGATGCTGAAGTTGAATACAAAGACATTCAAACCACCCTTTCAACCCTGAAATTCACTATTGAGGATTCAGGTGAGGAATTACCCATAGCAACTACACGACCTGAACTCCTCTCAGCATGCGCAGCTGTCCTCGTTAACCCCGATGATGAACGATATCAACATCTTCAAAATAAAACAGCGCTTACACCGTTATACAATAAACCAGTTCCTATCATTCTGCACCACGAAGCTCGAATTGAATTTGGCACCGGCGTCGTTATGGTTTGTAGTTATGGCGATTATACAGATGTTAGACTATTTCGAGAACTACAGCTCCAACCAATCAATGCCCTAGATGCCGATGGGAAAATGACAGAAGCTGCAGGCCCTTACAAATTCATGACTATAAAGGACGCACGAAAAGCAATCCTCGATGACCTCCACAAGAAAGAACTAGTTCTCAAACAAGAGACAATTTCTCATCGAACTCCCACCTGTTGGCGTAGTCGCAACCCCATTGAATTCATTGCCATGCCCGAATACTATCTGAAACAAACACCATACCTTGAGGAACTCCGCAATGTCATCGATGAAATGACTTTCTTTCCCACCGAAAACAAGCAGATTCTCATCGATTGGATAAACAGCGTTAACCGAGACTGGCCTATTAGCCGTCGCCGATTTTATGGCACTGAAATCCCCCTTTGGTATTGTACAAAATGTGACGAGACCATTGTTCCTCCAGTTGGTCCATATTATCAACCGTGGAAGACTCCCCCACCAGTTAAGAAGTGCCCGAAATGCAGCGCTTCAGATAGTTTCGAAGGTGAAACTCGGACTATGGACACCTGGATGGACTCATCCATCAGTTCTCTTATTGTCGCTTTCTACACTAAAGACAATGAACTCTTTCAGCGTCTCTTTCCAGCTAGCATTCGTCCACAGGGTAAGGATATAGTTCGCACTTGGCTCTTCTATTCAATTTTACGAGTTTACCAGCTTTTCCAGGCTCCCGCCTTCAAATACGTCTGGATCAGCGGGATGGGTCTTGATGAACATGGAGAACGAATGAGTAAATCCCGGGGAAATATTATTGACCCTAACCCAATGTTCGACCAATATGGCACAGACGCATTACGTCTTTGGGGTGCTCTTGAAGCCTCTTTGGGTTCTGATTTCCGATTCAGCGAAGGTCGCCTTGCAGGAGCCCATCGATTTCTTACTAAACTCTGGAATATTTCCCGTTTCATCTCTGGATTCCCACAAATCAAAGACGAAGACATTGAACTCCAACCAGCTGATCACTGGATTCTCTCCGAACTAAACGACTTAATCAATCGCGCCAGAACCGGTTATAGCAAACTCGATTTCATCGTTCCTGCCCGAGAACTACGCACCTTCACTTGGGACCTCTTTGCGAGTCATTACCTTGAACTCGTCAAAGGACGCGCTTACTCCAAAGAGGATGAACCAGGACGTAACGCCGCATGGTTCACTCTTCATACGATCCTGCATTCCATCCTCAAACTCTTGGCACCGATTTGCCCTTTCATCACCGAGAAAATTCACCGGACCCTCTATGACACGAACACATCTATCCATAAATTACGATTCCCTGAACCCATTGATGGGATTGAAAAAGACCATCCCACTGACACCTTAATCCAATTCAACGCTGACCTCTGGAAACACAAAAAAGATCACAAAATGAGCCTCCGTGCGCCTCTCTCAACAGTTTCAGCAACAAAGACTCTCAAACCCTACGCCGAAGACCTTAAACTCATGCATAACATTGAAACTATCAAATTCACCACAAAGGGCAACACAAAAATACTTCCACAAAAATAACCCCGAAGCCGATGGGGTGGTAGATCAGCGGTAGATCGCGTGTCTCGCACACACGAGGCCCCGGGTTCAAATCCCGGCCACTCCACCAATACAAAATCAGCTTTGGCAAAATCCATATAAACGAAAAAAGTCTACGCGCATCCACGCACATCATGTGGGCCGGTGGCCTAGCTTGGTAGGGCACTCGGCTGATAACCGAGAGGTCGCGGGTTCGAAGCCCGTCCGGCCCACCATTTTCCATTTTTCGAGATTAATTAATAACACACCTTCATCGAACACATGATAAGCTATTATGGTGAAGAGAAAATAGAATTCATGTGCGGTGAAAAATATGGAAGCCCGAAAACTACAACGTGTAGGAGCGTCATTTCTACTTTCAGTTCCAAAACAATGGGTGGAGGAACAAGGACTAAAGAAAGGTTCAATGATTTTGGTACATGAACGGGCAGATGGAATGCTTATCATCAATCCTAGACTTGAAGAGGAACCACTTCGACTCCGTAGTGTTATCTCTGATCCATCCAATGTTTCTCGAAACATACTTGCTTGTTATTTGGCTGGCAACGATGTGATTGAAGTTAATCTCGGAGAAGCGATGACGCCCACCTTGAAGCGTGAAGTGAAAGGAATGGCTGAGTTCCTTGTCGGAGTTGAAATTATGGAAGAAGAAGCCTCCGGCATGACATTACAGTGTATGATTCCCAGGAGCATCGATTTACGGACCTACTTACGGAGAACCTATGGGATTGCAGCAAAGATGCATGAAGATGCGATTCATGCGTTTATCCGCAATGACCAAGAGCTGGCACAAGATGTTATTGACCGGGATCGAGAAGTAGATCGGTTGTATTTCTTGGTCGTCCGACAACTTCGGAAAGCAATAGCCTCACCAAGCGGTGATTTACTGCTTTCTCCACTCAACCTCTTAGATTATCGACTGGTCGCAAAGGAAGTAGAAGCAATTGCTGATGGGTGTGCAAGCATAGCAGAACAAGTAGTCACAGAAGGGTATATTTTCCCTCCACGACCGTTTTCACAAGTATTAACAAAACTCAGTGATCAAGTCTTACGCGCGCATCGAGAAGCAATTACAGCTGTCCTCCAACAGAATAGTACTCGAGCACGAAAGGTAATTGCACAGAAACAATCGATTTCTAAACTGGTTTTCGAACTTACTGAAGTGCTAGCGAGACAGGATTTGTCTGTTTTACCAGTGTTCGATCGGGTAATCCATAACGTGGAACGAATTTTTGAATCGAGTATTGACATAGCTGACCTTGTAATATAGCAGGAAAGGAAGTGGCGCGGAGTAAGGGATTTGAACCCTTGCGACCACGAAGGTCACTGGATGACTCGTTCATCTCGAGTCCAGCGCGTTACCGCTCCGCCAACTCCGCTAGCCTTTAATTATGATTTTCATTGCCCATAAACATTTTTTTCTCTTCTATTCGATTGCTGTTGTACCCAAACACTTTACTTAGAGGGAAGGCTCCCAAAACGCATTAGGGTGAACTCTATTGGTCCTCTCCAAAGATGTCAAGACAATTCAACGTGAATATAAAATCATTGGTCGCCAAGACCTTATTACGCAATGTCTAGCATCCGATAAGGCAGATAAACACATGCTCATCGAAGGCCCAGTCGGTGTAGGGAAAACCACAATCGCCTCTGCCATTACTAATTTCTTGGGACGTTCATTTTTCCGTGTTGATGGAGATGAACGCTATACCTCAGCAAAGCTAGTGGGATGGTTCGATCCACCTGTTGTACTCAAAAACGGATATACTCGTGACACCTTCGTTCCAGGTCCTCTTGTAGAAACAATGGAAACAGGTGGAGTACTTTTCATTAATGAAATTAATCGTATGCCAGAAGCAACACAGAATACACTTCTTCCTGTCATGGACGAGGGAACGTTACACGTTCCAAAGCTAGGCACTATAAAAGCAAAAAATGGATTCCGAATAATTGCTACCCAAAATCCTGAGGCCAGCGTAGGTGTGACACCACTAGGAGAAGCTCTACGAGATCGATACATCTGGCTCTATCTTGACTATCATACTGAAAGCGAAGAAAAAGAAATCGTTCACATTAATACTGGAGTTGAAGATAAGGAAATCGTAGAATTGGCTGTGGCTATCACCCGGGCAACACGTGATTACACAGATATTCGTCGCGGGGCTAGTGTCCGGGGTGCCATCGATATTACAAGCCTATACACACAACTCCCTGGTGAAGGTTACGATGTGTGGGAGCAAGCAGCCATCATGTCACTTGTCCCGAAAATTGAACTACACGATGACGCGCAGAAATCTGCAATCGAGGTTATCAAAACACTAGTTAAAGCAGTGTTAGCAAATTTTTAATCGCCGAGGAGGCCCCAGCCTCCGATGACGTGCCCATCGTTCTCTCTGGAACCATCTCAGATGAGAAACTATTCGAATCTGAAATCAGAGCCAATGGACGTGATTTCCAATACTACCTCCGTTTAGGTCGAACATTCGATTATCCCACTGCAAAAGAAATGGCAGAACTTGCCATTGAACAAAGAAATGTTACTGCTTTACAAGCACTCGCTCAACTCCAACCTATTGCCACAAGCGAAGCTATTTCAAGCCAAGACGGTGTTCATCTGATTGCAAAGTCTGCTTATGAAGGGAATGTTGCTGCACCACTCCTCTACTTTCAACTCCGACACCAAATTCGTGGACAATACCGCCAGAAATTTCGTGAGCTGGCCCGTGCTACCATAATTCATTCAGCTCTAAGAATCAGTGGTCGTGGATTGCGTCCTGAAACTATCAAAACGGTCCCTTTTTACCCAGGACTTGACGAATTTGACCTTGATGCAACTTTGGAAGAAACACTCCTAGAACCTGACTATGTGAATTATAATGAAATCGTCGGTGTCGAACGAGTAGCACGGAAAAAAATTGGCACAATCATTTTAGATACCTCCGGATCCATGGCCGGTACAAAACTCCTTACAGCTGCTACAGCAGCTGCTGTTGCTGCATATCACTTACGTCATGACAAGTATGCCTTTATTGCCTTCAACACCGTTGCTAGCACTATCAAAACCATCGATCAATCCAGTACAATAGATTCTATCGTTGATACCATCCTTGACACTGAACCTGCTGGCTACACCAACATTGCCGATGCTCTAAAAACTGCATATACTCAATACCAACGTGCTCACCGGCAAGAATCTTGGGCTATCCTCATCACTGATGGCATCGCCAACCGAGGTGGACCACCAGAGCCCCACGCACGGAAATATCATAATCTCCATGTATTACAAACACCAGGTACACATCCGCAAGGTGAAGAAACCTGTCAGCAGATTGCCCAGCTTGGTAAGGGACGCTATATCAAAGTCAACTCATACACAGAGGTACCTCGTGCCCTTATGCGGCTCTTACGCCAAACGTGACAGGACGTAGAACAGTACCGTTAAGAACACCCAAAATATTGCCATCAATGGACCGATTTCAGTTCCTGGGATTGGATACATAATTTTCACTAACAATGAATCCAGATTTGGTTACTTAAACACCACAAGAGTTTCGCACTATAGTAACGAAACAAAACTAAAGGGAGCGCTGCTCACACTAAGGCACAAAGCTTTTATCGACCACCACAGCTCTTCTCTACCGTTCTCATCCAAGTCCGCAGCGGGGTGGGGTAGCCAGGATATCCCGCGGGGCTCATAACCCCGAGATCGGTTGTTCAAATCAGCCCCCCGCTACCATTCTTTTTTCTATTAGAAGATTAAAATTATGAAGTGCAAAAAGTGCTGTTTAGATTTTCCAAATTTCAAAGAGTAGAAAAACTACCATTCCATCAAAATTAGAGTCCGAATACTCTTAAGACGTCTTGTCCTACTTTAACACGATCCTAGAGCTATACAACAGCAGGAACACCCCAAATGATGTCAAAAAAGTCTAATCCCCAAGATAACAAATCTGATCATCAAAAGGATGAGATCTCTAAACGATTTTCTCATATAGTCCAGACAATTAGAAATCGTTTAGCAGCAGAGCCGTTGGAAAACCACATTGCTATCCATTGGGAACCCTCACCAATTGTACTTGAAGGACCTCGATTTGGAGCCAGTTCTTATATTACTACAAATAATCGATCAATACTAGAACTCTCTGAAGAACTTCTTACAAATCGGATTGAATTTTTAGAACCAGTCCTTTGGCGTGAGGCATTCCTCATTCATTTACCCCGTATTATACGAGAAGTTCCTGAATCATCAGATCTGGGACTCTACTGTTACTATCGATACGGTTTAAGGACTTCAAAACAACGCCAAAAATTTCAACAATTATGGGAGAGTGTGTCCCCTCCACAAGGATACGAGTCCTATTATTATTACCCAGCTGCAGGGTTTTCCATTTTTGATAGAAGCGTTAATGGCACATTCCTTCAAATGGTCTTGGAATGGTTTGAACCATTCAAAGAATCATCCATCCAGATATCCTCTCAGATGTTCACAGCCAATCTTGAAAGATGGATTTTCAACCACCATATCATCCTTCAACCCATTGAGTTGAAAATTCTTAGAGGGTTGAACGATTGTCTAAGTTGTACACAAAAACAACTTGCTAAAATCTTAGATCTTCGCCAACCCACAGTAAGTCGCGTTATTAAATCACTTGCAAAGAAGCACCTTCTTCGATTTTTGGTGTATGAAAACTATCCGGTATTAGGACTCTTACCCATAACAGTTCAATTCTCTTCTAACAATCTTGGAGTTATCAATTCAATCAAAAAAATTGCCAGAAAAATTAGGTATACACTCATCATCCAAGAATTTGCTGACAGTATTTTCATCTCATTCGCTATCCCGAAGGAAAGAATCACACGGTTACGACAGTGGATAAAACAAGTATCCGCCAAGTATGATCTCCCTCCTCCAAAAATTTATTCTACAATAGAACGGGTAAATTCGAAGAACTTTGAAATTTATAATCAAGATGAAGGTGGTTGGCCCAACGATTATGAAACAATCCTTGAAAATATCTTCAGAATAATAAAGGAAGAATGGGCCCTCCACATCCCTCCTCTTAACGTCTTTAAGTATTCACTTTCACGTGCTACGAAATCTATAACACTTCAACCACAAGATTTCGTTTATATGCAGAGGGCAACAGAGGCATTTTTGGTAACAAGTCAAGCACGTTTTTATGAATCACAAGAAGCACGAAAAGCAGGTTATCGAGAATCAGAACACATGACCTATAGACGCCGTGTAGAATTTCTAAACCAACACAACATAATGAGTCAACCAATGGGAATAGCAATAATGCATATCGGATTAAATGATGCCGTGAATGTTTTTCTTGAAACACCCTATGATGAAACAAAAGCAATTATTTCAGCCTTTCAATTGTTTCCATCTGTTGGTGCAAGGATTTATGACAACGGATCAGGAAGCATTATGATTCTTCTACCTAGTGGAACAGCAGTTTCAACCCAAACATCTTTACGTGAATTTTTTGGAGAGCTGGGTTATCCTATTAAGATAGCTATCAGACCAGCATGGAAATCATTTGGTTGGGTAACTGGTAATCCTATTATTCCAAATAACTATGATTTTGATAGGGAAAAATGGATTTGGACTAAAGACACTTTACCAACGCTATCATCTGATAATTGGTAATATATAATCACCAAAAGTGACAAATCAGAATGTAAAAAAATGCCAATTTTGGTCTCTTTTTCATTCAAGTTTTTGTATTTTGGTTTAGGGCTTTTTATGGAATATCTCAACGATTAACTTAGCGATTAATGGAGGTAAATCCACCATGCAATGGCCCCCTGTTCGACCTGAACCAACCCCTTAGGTTATTAATTAGCCCCATTATGGAGTTAAATCCATAATACAATGGCCCCCTATTCGACCTTATCCGGATCCTTAGATTCTATAATTGTCAAATGAACTAATTGACACAATTTTTCTTGTTCCCGAAGTTAGATAATCTGGAACCCGGGTTTTGGGTTCCTTCCTTTTTTCTTTTTCATTGTAGTTGAATGGTTATCGGAAGGTAGAATTAGGTGATATCCTAAGATATTCAAAATAATCTGTGGATGAGTTGACCATTTCTCAGGTTAATTCCAATTCAATTTGGTCCCAGTTTCGGGTGTTACAGGAACGAATTGCAGCTTTAGTTAATGTAAAACCTTTACCTCGAGTTCGTGATCGAATTACTCAATTACAATTTGCCCCAAAACGGTTGAAATTTGTAGAACCTCGATTTGGTACCACTGAAATACCCTCCGAGAAAGGATCTCGAAGTGGATGGACGGTTACTCTTTCAGAAGACCTCAAAATAGATTCTCCTCATATTTTATCATGGGTTTTGTGGCGAGAAGCATTTCTCAGCTATCTTGTGCCTAATATACGTCAAATTCCGGAAACCGCGGACTTGGGCCTTTATGCAGGTTTAAAATTCGGTGAATATAGCATAGAAGAAAAGAAACTTCTTTCAGAATTGTGGAGTCGTGTGTCCCCAACACAATACTATTTGTATTACAACTATGATGCGCCTTTCGGGTTTCCCATATTCGACCAAGTGGTTAGCGACTCCTTCCTTCATCGCGTCCTACTCTGGCTGAACTCTATGCGCCTAAGCAGCTTCCAACCGATCTCTTCCTCCACCTATACCGAGGCCTTAGAGAGATGGATGCAGGAAACCCATAACCCCTTAACAAAAACCGAAGTACGAATTCTCAACGCACTTTGTACAATTGAACAGTTCTCTCAGAGCCAATTAGCCAAGAAATTAAATCTTAGCGATTCCGCAATCAGCCAAGCTCTCAACAGATTATCTCGAAGACACCTGCTCAGGATTTTTTCATTCATCAATCTTCCTTTAATGGGACTAATTCCTTTAGAAGTTAAACTTCAAGTTATAGATAGGATACAAAAAAGACGAATTACCACATTACTATCAAAAATCCAATATATTGACTTCATCATCGATACCAACCAATTCTTGATATCTAGATTCGTAATACCTCACAATCGTGTAGACGAATTTAAGAACTGGATTTTCAAATTTGCATCTAAAGAAAATCTACCTACAATCGATGTGTACCAGGATATGTGTCAACTTTTCCATTGGAATTTTAATACGTATATTCCAGAAAAGGGGTGGCCCACCGATTTTACAGTTCAACTAAATCATTTTCAATCATCAATACTTGGAAATCAAGATTCCAGTGAACCACCACTGAAAAGCCACAGCTACTCCTATGATCTCCTCCTTAATGACCAACAAACCTTCCCAATTAAGCTACGTCAAGAAGATTTTACTTACTTCAGACGCTCATCAGAAATCTTTCGAACAACAGAACGTGTAACACCAAGGCCATCACAAGAGGTTCGCAAAGCTGGTCTCTTAGAAACAACTCACATGAGCTATCGAAGACGTGTACAAAAACTCGAAAATCAACAAATCAGCATCATGGGAGGATTTTGGTTACAGCACATTAATCTCGATACAATGGTTCATCTCCTTATCTTTGAACCTTGGGAGACATCCGAGCAAATAATGAGAGCATTGCAATTATTCCCATTTATTAATGGAAGAATCTTAGAAAACGGAAATGGATATGTCCTCATCCAGATACCAAATCAAAATGCTGTTGATACACTTTCTACACTGAGAGAAACCATCGTTGGAATGGGGATAGACGTACACATCAGTATTAATCCTGCATGGCAGACCTTAACGGACTTTGAACCACCCTTAAGGTCTTCGAATTATGATTTTAAAAACAGCGAATGGAAATGGGATGCTCACACTTTACCATAATTTCCCCATTAAAAAAAGGGTGAAGGCAATAATGCCTTCAAATTACAAGCCTGGAGTGGGACGAATTCGTGGATAACTCATTTATTGGATACCTCCAACAATTTTGATGTTTAATGAATAAGTTTTGGAATCCTCTTTAAACCAAAAAAACCACATGCAAAAAATGGTTCAATTTTTGTCAATCTTTGTGAATTTTTTCTAGAGGCTAGAACTGAAATGAGCGTTGATTTTCAATGATAGTCATATTTACAACCGAATTTTAGAAAAGCAATAATGACATAGGCTTGTTTGGCGAACGAGTTTGTCTGTAGAAGACTCTGATGTTCAATCTGCTATTACGAAACTGCTGAGAGCGGGATTTCAAATCAGCCCAGCAACATTGCAAATGCTTCAAAAAGTGTCTAACCCCCACCAAATTGTTGAGAAATTTCTCACCTCTGACGTTGTACACCCAACTGACACACCCGTTCTCGAACCAAGCCATTTTGACATCCCTCAGGAGAAACCATCAGATTCAATCCAAGAAGACCTGCCACAAGAACCCCAAATCCCTCAACTTACTCATCCTAGATTCCAAGCAGAGGGTGTAAAAGCGAGAATAAAAATCCGTAAGGATCCAACACCTCAATTACAGAGCAAAGGAACTGTAGAAGATTTCGTGTCAAATTTTCAGGATCGCTATTACCGTTTACGAGATATCATCTCACAACGGGTGGACGGAAAGGGAGTTATTGACATAAATGAGGTGGCAGAGGGAAATAACACTCAAGAAAAGGGAAAGACTCCCACTGTAAAAATTGTAGGATTAGTCACCAATAAAACTCCAACAAAAAGTGGAAATATTGCGCTCGAATTGGAAGATCCATCTGGAAGTATCTCTGTAATTGTTCAGCAACGTGATCCAAGCTTGTTTTCAAAGGCGCGTCTTGTGTTACTCGACCAAGCCTTATGCGTTGAGGGAGCTTTGGTTAGTTCAGAAATGATGATTGCTAATGATCTATTCTTACCAGATATTCCATCAAACAGAAGAAATAATCGAGCGACAGAACCGGTCAGTGCCCTCCTGCTATCAGATATTCATTTTGGAAGCCGGAATTTTCTTGAAAAAATATTTCAACGAGTACTTGATTGGCTTCAAGGGAAAGAAGGTGATGAGGAACACGTTGAACTGGCTAGCACTGTAAAATATATCGTCATTAATGGTGATCTTGTCGACGGTATAGGAGTCTACCCAAATCAAATTGCAGAAATTACACTCTTTGATCTTGATAGTCAATTTGTCGGGCTAACCAAACTTCTTCAACAAATCCCCTCTCACATACATCTCTTAATTGCTCCAGGAAATCATGATGGAGTTCGATTGGCGATTCCCCGACCTGCAATCGAAGACCGCTTTTTAGCTCCGTTAAAAGATTCGGGATTACAAGTAGCGTCTCTCGGGTGTCCTTCACACGTGAGCTTGCATGATGTGAACTTGTTGATCTACCATGGTGATAGCCTCGTCGATATAATGGCTGCACTTTCAAAACCGGAGTTGGAAGCAAGTTTTGCAGCAATGAGAGAGATGCTCCGAGGACGCCATCTTGCTCCCATATATGGGAAGAGTACAACAATCGTTGCTGAACCACGAGATTGGCTCGTCATTGATGAGGTACCAGATATTCTTCATTGTGGTCATGTCCATGTAACTAGCGTTGGCAGTTACCGAAAAACCCTGATTCTGAATTCAGGAACGTTTCAAAGCCAAACGGATTATCAACGATTGATAGGTATAGAACCTACACCCGGAATTGTTCCTCTTGTTAATTTGCAAACCCTCAATGTGAAAACATTGAATTTTACTTAGAGTTGTTCGAATTCCCAAGATTCTAGCTGCAACGACTGGAGAACTCGAATAGCTTCATCCTTTTCTAAAATCAAGAATAGTTTCGCCACGTGTTTGCAGAATCGATGAAGTAAACTAACTTTTCGCCAGTCAGGGCAATTATGAGCAATCCGTCGGCTAGCTTCATCAAGGATGAGAACATAATCTTGAGATCCATGAACCGTAGCCTCCACTTTCAACGGATTTTGAGAAACACGGATGAATTCAATAGCCTGATCGTTCATTCCCACTGCACGAGATAAACGGGATGAGCTAACAAATAATCGAAGATAATCACCCAAATTTGTCACTGCTGTCTGAGTGGGGATTTCGGTATCAACCACCATTTTTTGAGACAACTTAACAAAACCATTTTCAATACTTATCTGCCCTTCAGATTGAAGGCGTTCAATGAGTTTAAGTGCCTCCGAAGGAGCCATTTTCCGTATATCAAAAGAAAGAAAAAATACTAACTGCTGAATTGGTACTTGATCTTTACCGAGTGCACGAAATGCATAATCCACAAGGCGAACTGGATTACGTGGTACACTAAACATACTGACAACCTTTTACGCGGTTCTATTTATCCGGGGTTGCTGGAACATAACTTGAGAGAGCCTTAATACGACTATCTCGTTCTAATACATCTGCAATCATTGTTTTCGGGACACTTAACCGGATAATTTTGGTTCGTCCATATCGTCCTTTACTTACAACTTTAGCATTAACTACTCCAATAGCATCCAAATCATTGATGAGATCACTAACCCGACGCTGGGTTAAAGGATCCATACCTAACTGTGAGCAAAAGTCTCCGTACACATCTTGTACCTCTCCTGTAACTGGATGTGGATGTTTGTGACGTTCTAATACATACACAGCATAAAGGACAAGTTTCTGTTGGACAGGTAATGTCCGTAGTACTTCAAGAACAGTATCACGTTCAATGCTTAAACGTGCCTTTTCAACATGATCAACTTTTACCTCTTTACTTCCCTCACGTTCAGCAATTTCTACTGCTACACGAAATAGATCAAGAGCCCGTCGTGCGTCACCTTCTTCACGTGCAGCCAAGGCAGCACATAGGTTGATTACTCCTGGTTCTTCTAAGATACCATTTTTCAGTCCATGAGAACTTCGACGCCGAAGAATATCTTGTAGTTGTAATGCAGTGTAAGGATGAAAAATGACCTTCTCCTCACTTAAGCTACTCAACACCCGAGGATCAAGATACTCAGGGAAGCGAAGATCATTGGAGATTCCGATTAAACTGACACGAGCACTCGTAAGATCATAATTAATTCGAGTCAACTTATAGAGCGTGTCATCACCGCTCTTCAAAACTAAACGGTCGATTTCGTCGAGTACAATAATGGTTAAGAGATCTTGGCTTTCTAGCAACTCGATCAGGCGTGAATGAACTTCATCAGTTGGCAGCCCTGTAAACGGAACTTTTTGACCCAACTCCGCACAGATGCGCGCCAATACACGATAATCTGTATCCACATTCCGGCAATTCAAATATACAGCTTTGAAGGGTAACTGGAGTTCACCAAACTTAGTAGTTAATTCCCGGAGAACATACCGAGTCACTGCTGTTTTTCCAGTTCCTGGTTTACCATAGACAAAAACATTCGATGGGCGACTCCCCTTCAAGCCCGTCGCTAATATACCTCCGATTTGCGTAATCTGTTCTTCACGATGGGGAAGGTCATCTGGAACATAAGAATGCCAAAGAACTTTACGATCACGAATAAGAGTTGGACCAGTACTAAAACGTTCGAAAATCCTGTCCAAAGGCCGTGGGTCATCCATGTGATAGCTGTCCTCCAGGAGGCTCCCATAGGAAATACTAGCGTTTCTTTTGGAAGTGCACACACCTCCAATATTAGGGTTTCGCAGAAATAGTTCTTATCAACTATTCCTTTCAATAAACAAAGTTTAATTTGTTCACAATTGGCGCGTTACTTGTGAACTTCTATTATCATAAATTGATTTAGAGCTCGTTTTTCTCGTAAAAACAGCCAAATTTAGTATATTTTCTAATCAACAAACACTCACCCCTTTATTTCCACTGGAACTATCCAATTAAGGCTTAAATTCTTAGAAATTGTAATGAACCCGTGAAGAAACTGTGAACACCTTCTAACTATGGAGAAATTCCTTGAAATAGAAAAAGAAAACCGGAGATAACGTATTTTACATAACTAACCAAAACAATCAGAAGAACGCTTTAAATGATAATAGAACTGAAGCAAGTAGAACCAAATAATTAATCAGTGATGCAACACACTCTCTCTTCACACCGTCACACTTTTATTACTGTGAACACGCCTCTCTAGTGGGGACATGGAGAGCCAGCTAGTCACCAGTGGGTGACCCTCCCATGAAAAAACGGAAACAAAAGATCACCATCGAAGGACTTACCATCGAAGGAAAAACTTGTGACGTAACTATAACTTTTACAGATGGATTACCCTCTTCCATCACCGAATCTTTGGTCACAGCTCTCAGTCAATCCGGCACAGAGGTTCCGGCTCACGAGCCCACAACTGAGATACAATCCCTTGATGATGTGGATTCCTGGACTGTGTTTCAAAAAGTCCGATATATTACTCTTCGTCACTGTCGTCACGGCTGGTTCACTTCTAAAGATATCCAAGAACTCTATGAAAGATCCTTCCACCCACCTCTACGACTAGCCACGGCCTCACAATACCTCAAAAGAATGCATGACAATGGTACTCTTACACGTCGTGGATCAGCTGCCCAACGCGAGTATAGAGTTAACATCGAAGACTTAACAGAAGAAATTGCTGCTATCCTGGCTACAAAAGTCTAAAACAGATTTTTCAATTCCTTTGTCATATGAATAAAATTATGTACTATAGTTATAAACTTTTTAAGATTGATCAATTGTAGGTAAATTAACAGGGCCTCAGAGATCATTAGAAAACGGAAAATAAATGTCACTCCCCTTTATTTCCACTGGAAGTCGAAGGACAAAAAAAGTTTGGTCTTGTTTATATATAATTCGAAGAATCTTCCCCAGTTGTTTTCTATTATTGTTATATTAATACTTTACCTTCTCTAACACGTTTTCTTTAATAGTATAGAAGCTGTTTTTGCGCATTTTCCACTTATTTGAAAGGGTAACAAAAAATCCGACTAAAAAGAAGTTCCAGTGGAAATTAAGGGGTATACCTAGTCTCCTAAGCTACCAGTTGATAGTATACAGAAGGCCTACCACGTTTACCGTTTCGTTCAACATACTTCTCAACAGTTCCGGAGATCAGTAAATTCATTAAAGTATCATAGACAGTTGTTCTTGGAATCCCTGTCCTGACGGTAATTTCTCCACGTGTTAATGCACCTTGGTCTCGTAGTAGGCTAGTAATATGATTTTTGACATCGCCTACCTCAGGTGGACGAGTAGTTGTTCGGGTACGTTGTTTCGTTTTTTGGGTACTGTGGGATGTTCGTTGGGTGGTTCGGGTAGCAGCCATAATACCACAACTCTACGTCTAGATAATTTACGGTTATTTATATTAGTTGTGGATAATTTCCACTGGAACTTAATAAATTCAATGAAATAAATGAGTTTCAGAAAGTAGAAAAAAAGCGAACAACTAATGAAAAATGCTTATTGTATCCTGGATCGAGCGACAAGGGCCTGACCCACTGATGTTCCTGCGTCACCGGGTGGAACTTTGTTATGAACTAGAAACGTAAGACCTTGGTCTTCAATAGTTGTTCGTATAGTTCTTGTAAGAATCTTATTATCTGCAACTCCTCCGGAAAACCCAATTTTCGATATTCCTTGTTTTTGAGCTGCTTGAGTAGCAATTTCAGCCAGTGCATATCCAAGTACGCGATGTGCAGCATATGCCAGATCGGGAGCATTGAAGTCGTATTGAAGGTCCATAATTTGCTTAATGAAATTGCTAGTGTCTAAGATTGTTAAGTTACCTTGTTTTTTCTTGGGAATCTGTAGTTTTATTTTGGAGTTGGCTGAGCCCGTATTTGCAAAAGATTCGAATCGGATGGCAGGCTCACCTTCGTATGTGCGTGTATGACATACTTGGAAGAGTGCAGAAAGTGAATCTAGTACTCTTCCTGTACTTGATGTCAGCGGAGTATTGATTTTCTGGTATGCTTGTTTGAGTGCTATTCTCAGCTCTGATGTACCCTGTGGTAAGGCGTTTTTTGCAATTCCTTTGAAATGATCATATAATTGGTCCTGTGAATAATGCCTTGACAGAATACCGATTAGCATACGGAGTGGGTAATGAGCAGCAAGATCTCCACCGGGCATGAGCTGTTGTTCCAGATGACCTACACGCTGGTACTTCTGTGCGTTACCTACAAGGATTTCGCCCCCCCAAATTGTATCATCAGGACCATACCCTGCACCATCGCAACAAATAGCGACGATTTCTTCATCCGCTTTGAGTTGGTGATCAGCTAATAGTGCCGCAAGGTGTGCATGGTGGTGTTGTACCCGGAAAAGTGGTATTTGGTGTTCATCAGATATTTTTTCGCCATATTGAGTTGTGAGAAAATCAGGATGTAAATCGCAGGCAATAGCATCAAAGGTATTTACTCGAAGAAGTTGTTGGAGATGTGTGAGGCTTTCTTGTAGAAACTGCATTGTCTCTACTGTATCAATATCACCAATGTGCTGTGTTAGATAGATTCGTTTATTGTGATAGATTGCTCCAGTGTTTTTTTCCAACGCTCCAAGAGCGAGAATAGGAGGACCAATATTGGCGGTATCAATAGGTTCAGGAGTATAGCCTCTTGAACGACGGACAATAAGTGCTTGGTCATAAATTGGAATGATAACCGAGTCATCACATCGTTGGTATATTGTACGGTCATGTGTGAGGAAGTAGTCAGCCATTTTCATGAATTGTTCTTGGAAGGTTGTAGCGTGGATGAGGGTCGGTAATCCCGCAGGATTTGCGCTAGTCATCACTAATGCAAGATCATCAAGACCTTCAAATAATCGTAAATAGATTCCTGAATATGGAAGCATTACGCCAATTGTATTCAATCCAGGTGCTAGTGCTGTGGATAGTGGGAAAGGAGATTTTTGATCCAAGACTACTATCGGTCGGCGCCAAGAGATCAAGAGCTTTTCTTCATTCTGATTTACTTTTGCATACTGTCTGGTAGCTTGGAGATCTTTTGACATTATGGCCAAGGGTTTATTGGGTTTTTTCCGTAATTGGCGAAGTCGTTGAGTTGGTTCTTCAAGACTAGCTCTAACTGCAAGATGTATACCTCCTAAGCCCTTTACGGCAATAATAGCTCCTTCATTCAGAAGCTTCACTGTTTCTTTGAAAACGTCATCGACAATAACGGGTTCTCCACCAGATCCTAACAGTGAAAATTTGGGGCCACAGATGGGGCAACAAATGGTTTGGGCGTTATATCTGCGGTCTAATGGATTATCGAACTCTTTTGTGCAATCTTTGCAGAGGGGAAACTCATTCATGGTTGTGCGTTCTCGGTCATAGGGTGTGTTAGTGATTGTTGTATAGCGTGGACCACAAATAGCACAACAGGTCATTGGATATTGATAATGTCTCGATTTCGGACTAGCCATGTCTTTGATACAATCTTCGCACACAGCGATATCAGCTGGAATTACTGAACCACCTGCCTTCTGTTCGTCTTTAGAAATTCGAATCTGAAAGTTTGTATATTTCCCGGTTGGGGTTCCCCATATTGTGCGGATGCTGTCAATGACGGCAAGATATGGTTTATCTTTTTCAATGGATTCAATGAATTCAATAATTCTCTTCTTAGCGCCTTCTACAACTATCAAAACAGCAGAATTTCCAGTATTCAAAACGTATCCTAACAAACTACGCTGTGTGGCTTGAGCATAGATAAATGGACGGAAGCCTATTCCCTGTACAACGCCGACGACACGAATTTCTGCTTGTTGAATGTTAGTCATCGGCGTCAACTCCCTTTGAATCGACAGAAGCGAAGTATTAATTCTTTTGGAGTTATCATCAAGTAGTATATGCTTTTGGTTAGTGTTTGATGATGAGTGAATTTCGTGTCCCAACGCCAAAGGAACTACAAGAACTCCGAAAGAAAGTTGGTCTCACGCAAGAGGAACTTGCTGCACGTGTTGGGATTAGTCAGTCTTTAGTTGCACGAATTGAAAAGGGCCAGGTGAATCCAAGCATTGTAACACTGAAACGAATTCTTAGTGCAATCGAAGATCAAGAGCAGGTTTCTCCAAGTTTACGCAAGCTGTTGCAGTGGAAAGGTCAAACTACAAAGATGCAACAATTAATCGGGGTCAGCCCCGATGACAAAGTACGACGTGCAGTATTACTGATGAGGCGTCATGGAATATCACAACTTCCTGTCATTAAAAAGAACAAATCTATTGGGTGTATTAGTGAAGGTACTATAATTCGAAAATTAATGGCCATGGATTCACAGAAAGTCTTCTCATTATCAGTAAATGAAATAATGGAAGAACCTTGTCCATCAATTGATATTAACGAGAGTGTTGAACTTGCGTTCTCTAAAATCGCTTCCGGCAGTGAGGCATTATTGATTGAGGATCAAGGACGTCCTGTGGGAATCGTCACTAAGATTGATATAATTGCATTTACACGGATATAGCACTTGACAACATAATAATTTCAATGAATTCAATAAATTTATCTAGTTTTATGGTTTTAATACTATCAATAATCCTTATAATGCAGAACCTACATTTCTCCAAAATAACTGAGGCGTGATGAAACTGAGTGAGCTGGATCGATTAGTCGAACGAACACAAAAATTCGATCAACAAATGCTTTCAAAATGGGGATTCAAAACAGAGAGAATTGAGCTATTTGGTATTGATTCTGATGAGCTATATGTAGTTCCAGAGCACGAAGCCCTAGCAATAAAGAGAGCCGTTAACTATCTGCGTAATCAAACAGCTAGTGTGGTCGTATCTGGTCCTTTGGGCGCGGGAAAAACCACATTTTTAGAAATGATCCAGCAATCATTGAATCGTCTACCAAATATTCGGGCCATAAGACTTGAAGGTGTTAGTTCGGCTGATGCTCTAATTGATGACCTGGTTCATGCAAACATTGGAGAACAAACCGTTCGTGATTTTTTAATTGACAGAGTTGGTGTTCGTGTCGTTCGCAGTGGTTCAGTTGCTAAACGGCTTTCCCGTTTACTATTGGCATTAAGAACCGATGCAGAAGAAAATGGAACCTCATATGTTTTCTTAATCGATGAATTTCGACAACTAGAACGCCAAAGACCTGATAATCGTGTACGGATTGTAGATACGCTATTACGAATGGTAAACGATAAAACAAGAGATGGACGTCGATACGTTGTACTAGCCCTAGCAGTAATTACTCGTGTTGGCGAGAGTGCTATTAAGACTCTTGAAATTCTATCATCAGTTGGAGAAACCTTAGGGCATGGAACCAAGTCTGCTATTCGAAGACGGTTCGTTGAAATCTATGATATGCGTCGAATGAATAAATCAAGTGCAATGAAAGTCATGCTCTGGAGAATAGCCTACCTCAAAGGTGCAATGGATAAACTGCAATCGAATTCAGAGGATAGTTTAGATTTTGAATCAGATACAGTGAAAGAGTTACTGTATCCCTTTACGGTTGAAGCACTAGAGGGTATTTTCAGTTATTCTGGTGGGAATCCCGGGATTATGCTTGAGCTATTATTACGCTGTCTTCAGGATGCAGTTCGTGGTGCTGAAGTTCTTGTAAACGATGGTTACACGCTAGATAATGTTCTATCAGCATATCAAATAGACTTCAACTATGTTCAACGGTTTGTACAAAAAGAGGTAAAACGGGCAAGAGCAGAATTTTCCTCATTTCAAACTGAGCTTCTGAGTTTCCTTTCTATTGCACGATCACTTGATGAAATTGAAGACTGGCTACAAATTCATGATAGCTCTTGGGAAAACGTATTGGAGGATTTCGATCTATTTGAAAAACAAGGTCTTATCTACAGTCCTGAAGCAGGACGCATTCAGGCCACTGAACTATGGACTAAGGGTTCCACATTTGTGTGAGGTGAATAAAACATGTCGGCTACGGATCTGATAAGAGAACGAATGAAGAAGGAAAAAGAAACTAAACCCAAAAAAGAATCAAAAAAACAAGCACAAGAAACAACTGACATCGAGTTAGACGAATTATCTTCAAGAGTCGGTGATTCAAGTCTTAAGCGCTTACGCATTGAAAGTGAATACGAAGGACGCAGAACTATAAGTGCAAGCATTCCAGCGTGGATCAAAGCCGCCTTAGATTATGTGGCAATTGCTGCAACAAAATCCGGAGAAGGCAAGTATGGTGGGTTTGGTGGTAAATCGCGGTTTATCGCAGAGGCACTCGAAGAGAAAATAAAATCAGATTTTCCTGAGGTCTTCGAAAAGCTTCAACGCAAATCGTAAAGAGTATAAACATAAATATTTTCAATAAAATTAATGAAATTATTGAATTCATTCCCTTCAGTTATTTTTCTTTAGTTTCACTTTTAGGGAATCTGCTGCTTATGTTTAATTAGTGGGTGAGTTCCGGAGGCAGCAAAATGCAAGTAAGCGGCACGAAAAGATTATCGATCGTCTCATTTGATTTCAAGCAGCCTAAAGGATCTAACCAGGCTAGAAAAACACGTTTTTTTCGAGAATTATATGGATACACCCAACAGGTTAAACGACTGTTAAAAAGTGGCAAAGAAATTACTCGCACTTATCATTATTCAGGAATAATGGATCAATTACCGTTTGTTAAACTTGGAAAAAGTGTGTTAGGAGTTCAACCTGGTTCAGAAGGTCCTATACTTGAACTGCTTCACAAATTCGATGAAGTCGATTATTACAACTTCATTGGTTGGGTACCATCAGCGATTTGGACGGTCGTTGAGGATGACAACGTTTTGATGGCTAGTAAACTCATTGCTAGATTGGGTTATCTTTCAGTCCTATTTACGTTGAATAAGTTTGGAGGAGTTATTCAAGTCGAGGAACTTCTTAACTTCGGTTTCGATGCTGACTATATCAATCAAGCCGTAATTAATTTAGAAAAAAGTGGCCTTGTGCTTCTGAATCAAGATGTCATTCAGTGTACTGATACTGGAGAAACAGTAGGAACAATCTTGGCTGAGAAAATGAAAGTTTCAGAAATCTAACGATTTTTTGGCTTTCAATAAAGATCCTTATTCGGGTTTTAGGGCAAGTGGTTTGG
>JBHLQC010000002.1:0-41798 GCA_048885185.1 Candidatus Odinarchaeota archaeon
ATTGCTTGAATAGTTTCACGATTTGTTGCATAAAAGGCAATTATCGATTCGGGTGAAACCTCAGCTTGAGTAAATTCCGCTTTTAATAAATCTAGATTACCCGCATGTTCTGCGACTCCACTTATCCCTCCTACTTCTAGGGCAGCAATGATGTAATCGTATGATTTGAGATATTCGTCCAATCTTTCTCCTGGTTTCAATCGGATGAGCCTTGAGGTTTTTCCTGCTTTGTACTGTTTCATAAGAATATGTGCTTCATCATTGTCAGTGAGTATAACACGCCATGTTGCCAATGAGGGTGTGGCTCCTCGACGAAGGGGACGGGCATTTGAGAGTAGATTGCCCATGTGGGCTAGTTGTTCCATTGAGCACTGGTTCACCTGTTCGAGGGCTTGCTGAAACCAATCTAGACGTTGAGTAATCACATCGATTTTGGATGAAGGAAGAGGATAGTAAAGAGACAACTTATCTTTAGCAAAAAGGCTGTTCGCGTATGACTGAATGATACTCAGAATACGTTGGTAAATCGTTTGAATATCCTCGGTTTTTAAGACTTCAAATGCGCTAATGCCTTCTCGTATTGTGTATGCATCCTGTACAATGTCGAGGGCTTTTTTCTTTCCTACACCAGGAATGCTAGCAAGTGTTGCTACTTGTGCATTATTGATAATGTTGAGTGCAGCAAGTTCGGAGCCAAACACATCAACTAGTTTTTGAGCAAGGCGAGGTCCTACACCTGGAATTTGGTCCAATCGTTCTAGCTCTGGCAAATAGTTTCCTCCCGTTCGTACAGTGCATTTTTGAACAGCTATTTAATCTTCACCCCCCTCCATAGAACTGGATAAATGACTTTATAAGGCACAATGAAATTCCACTGGGTTTATCATTTAATGAAAACGAGGGCATAGAACAGTGATACCGACTATACTCGTAGCAATTTTCGTGCTACTGGTGACCTTCATTGTTACTTTCATTGTGATGCCTTATGTCATCAAGGCAATGAAGAAACGCAACATCGTTGGTGTTGACGTTCATAAGGCGGATAAACCAAAAATCGCCGAAATGGGCGGAGTTGGTATACTCATCGGCGTAACTGTTGGTAGCCTTGTTCTTTTTGTTATTGCCGGAATATTTGTGACTGGATTTTTTGATCTGCGAATCTTAGTTTTTCTGTCAGTAGTTCTGATTGCAGGTCTCATTGGTATTGTAGATGATGTTAAAACTCTTGGAGCAAAGTTTAAACCAATTTTAACCGCAGCGGCTTGTTTACCAATTCTTCTTTACACGTGGACCATAATCGGATTAGGATTATCTCCACCCCTATTGCCCGCGTATGTACCGAATCCACATTTGCCATTTTTGGGCCGGACTCGTTTAACATTTGTCTATCCTTTTTTGGTTCCTTTGGCAATTGCTATTCCTGCAAATGCTATGAACATGATGGATGTTTTCAACGGTGTGATGCCTCTAAAATCAATACTCATGTTTGTTGCACTTCTCATTGTATCCTTATTTCTGATGGCAGTTGGTATTCCCGGAGCAGAATTAGGTGTTTTATTGTCTGCGGTAATGATTGGCGCCCTTATTGCTTATTATGCATTCAATCGGTACCCTGCAAAAGTCTTTGCTGGTGACACTGGATCATTAGCAGTTGGAGCAGCTTTAGGCGCAGTCGCAATAATGGGACGGGTGGAAATTATGGCCATTGTTGCTCTTTTACCAGCGATAATGAATGCGTTTTACAGTTTGGTTAGCATTGGTGGATTGTTGGAACGGCGACAAATGAAAGCGCGTCCGACAATTTTTCAAGATGATGGGACTCTTGCCGCTTCTCAAGATGCCAATGCTCCGCTTACGTTAACACGGCTTGTTTTGGCACGAGGTCCTATGACTGAACAAAGAATTACTCTATCGCTTGCAACACTAACTTTTGCGAGTAGTATTCTAGCAGTTTTGACTTTGCTTCTCATCCCATTTGATACGGCATATCTCATTACTTGGCCTTGTACTCTTATCCTGGTTATTGTTCCGATTTGTCTTATTCTTGGGGTATATTTGGTTCTTAGGAAAATAGATCATCTTGGTTTTCGACTTGCTGGACTGATAATGATAATGGTTGGAGTATGGACTTTAGGTATGGCGGGTTTCGCATTACTAGATTTCTTATTGGTTTATATCCAGAGCCCGTACTGGCCAATTGCTGGAATCTTGTATATGGTTGGGTGGCTTGCATTATGGCACTTTGCGACCCGATTATATTTCCGCTATGAAATGGGTAAAAACAAAGTTGTCAATCAACTGGTTTCCTAGTTTTCCCCTTTTGCCAGCGATACTCAAAGCTTTGCTGAAATATGGCTACTATCCCCTCGTTAGAAGAGTAGCTTGGACGATATACATAACGTGGTTGGCTCTTTTCGACGCCAGGAGATGCCCAGATTAGGAAAACGACTTTAGCTGAGTCAGCAAGAGTACCTCGAACTGGAAAACGTATATCGGAGGGTTGTCGGACACTAATACCTAATGACAGGAGTCTTTGCACTGCAGACCGGGTTGTGGGATGTTGCATATTCATGAGAACTCGAATTCTGACGCCCCGTTTCATTGCCTTTGCTAGATCTTTCTCTACACCGTCAAACCAACTGAACACATCTGTAAAAATATCGAGAGATTTTTCAGCCTCAACAATTAGTTGTCTTGTTTGTTTTTCTGTTATTGCCAGATTATCCAAAGATTCTAAGAGATCTTCAGGTCGAATTCGGAGACGCTCGCGCCAAAATATTGGAGAGAGAACCTCTTTTACTTCCTGACTAGTTTCTACAAGTTGACGGAACGATTCCTCTGAGGCATGTTTTCGTATTGCCAATAAATTTTGGAAACCTTCCTCCGGACTTATGATTTCAAATTTTTTAGGTCGACCTTCAATTATCACAATTAATCCTAAGTTTTTGAGACTCTCTAGAACTCCATAAACGCGCGGTATTGGGATATTTGCTTTACGGGCGATTTCCTCAGCACTCATTTGTGATCCTTGCACGAGTATGAGGTATGCCTGTGTTTCATATTCTGTTAGACCCAGTTGTCTAAGTTTTTCAGCAGGTTCGGTTAACGACATGACAACCATATTGCTTGTTGCGATTCCCCTAAATTATCGTTTCGAATAAACTGGTTTAAACGTAACATCGGTAACTTTTTTTAAGCTGTACCGAATCCTCTAGTTCTGGTGATTTCAGTGACTTCTGTTAGGGTTGGTGTTATTGGCGTTGGCGCATGGGGAAAAAATCATGTTCGTGTCTTTTCCGAGCTAGAAGAAGCCACTCTTGCAGGAATTGCAGATCGAGATGTCCAAAGGGCAAAAACCTATGCACAACAGTTCAATACTATCCACTACTCAAGTGTTGAGGAATTATTGAAGCAGGAAGATATTGATGCCGTTACTATATGCACTCCAACTGTGACGCATGCGGATCTTGCTTTGCAGGCAATTGATGTTGGAAAACATCTGTTGTTGGAAAAGCCAATGACTGATACCGCACAACAAGCACAACGTGTCATTGATGCCGCTAAGTCAGCAAAAATCACTTTGATGGTCGGTTTCGTAGAACGATTTAACCCTTCTGTCGAAACCGCAGCTAAGATTATTGACGATGAAAAAATAGGTGAATTAGTATTGGGTTCAGCACGAAGGCTGGGTCCTTTTGTACCAGGCCGAGTAGCAGATATCGGGATAATTAAAGACATGGCCATACATGATATCGATATTGCTCGATTTCTTGCAAAGCAGGAAGCGACGTCAGTTTATGCAATTGCAGGTCAACTTTATCACAAATATGAAGATCATGCAAACCTCGTAATTCGTTTTAATGACAAGCCCACATTTTTCCTTGAATGTAATTGGTTGACACCACAAAAAATGCGAGGTATGAATATCACTGGTTCCCAAGGAGTGATATCATTAGATTACATTTCTCAAGAAGTGACCCTTGGAACCAGCCAGCAAGTGCAAAAATCCCCTTTGCTATGGGATGAACCTCTAAAACGCGAACTTTCTCATTTTATTAAATGCGTTGCAAAAAACCAGAATCCTATAACTTCAGGATCTGATGGATTGGAGGCTCTCAGAATTGCCGAAGCTGCATTAAAAAGCGCTCGCACAAAAAGCATAATCTATCTAGAGGAGTTTCGGACCAATTGAAGTTGAAATCAAAAATCCATCCGTCTTCCATTATTGAAGGAACTGTGAATCTTGGAACAGGAAACATCGTGGAACCTTTTGTATTCCTCAGAGGTGATATCAGGACTAGAAAAAAGTGTTATTTCAGCACAGGATGTAATATTCAGGGTCCTGCAAGAATTGGTTCCTCTGTTTTCTTTGGTGAAAGAACGTCAATAGGTTTCCCTAGTCAACGCCAGATTATACAATTTCAAGAAGGAAAAGCTGAATCGCTTTGGACTGATTCTGCGACCACAAAAATAGGAAACAGCTGTATCATCCGAACAGAATCTGTCATTTACGCAGGATCACAAATTGGTAATAATGTCCGCATGGGTCACAATACGTTAATTCGTGAACAAGTCACAATTGGTGATAACACCCTTGTTGGAACAGGAGTGGTGATTGATGGAAATACTTCGGTTGGAAAGAATGTGTCAATTCAAACCAACGTTTACATCCCCTGGCAGACATTGATTGAGGATCACGTTTTCCTCGGCCCCAACTGTATTCTTACCAATGATAAGTATGTCATGCGTAAAGATTACGAATTAAAGGGTCCAATTCTACGGAGAGGAGTTAGTGTCGGAGCAGGAGCTGTGATATTACCAGCAATTGAAATTGGCCCTGAAGCAGTGATTGGAGCAGGAGCGGTTGTAACTAAGGACGTTCCTCCAAAAGCAATTGTCTATGGTGTACCTGGGCGCATTCATTCTTCGGTTCCAGACTCTTGGAAGATTCCTAAGGAATGAATAGCTTCTCGATTTCTGAGTTTGAAAAATCCCATGGAATTTTAGAGATGTGTTTTTGATTTGTAAGTAAGAGAATGCTTAAATACGTGAAAAGAATCGACAACACGATACCTGGTTTCGGTGTGTGTACCTGTGAAGACTAGAGCCTTATTCCTGTTACTGATACTCTGCGTTCCAATGGTTTTTGCATTTATACCACCTACTAATGCAAATTCTTCACACTTGGTTATTGCTGATATCCAGCGTAATATCGATTTCCAGGAATATGGTTTACTTCTCATAACGGATAACCTCACCGTTATTAACTCGGGTCCCGTGCCCGCGTTTTTTGTAGATATTGCTTATCCTATTTCTGAATTTGACAAGGTTAAGATGTTTAATGCTGTAACAGCAGATGGAACAGATCAATTGTGGGAAAGGATCACACGACTTGGCCCAGACTGCACTGGGTGGCGAGTATATCTTCCGGAACCAGTAATGCCAAACCAAACGGCTATATTCGAAACCCAGATGGCTCTGGCTGGATTAACTGCACAAGATGGTGTTAACGCTGCTGCCACTTTTTCACCTATTCCAACCAGCCCCTATCTCATTCAAAGCTACACAACCACATTAACGTATCACACTGCATTAACTGCACCTTCTCAAAGAGAGTGGACCGGAAGTGACGTTCAGCCCTATTCTTTTGAATATTCTACAGTTGTTCTCGATCACATTGTAAATGATTACACACCACTCATTACGTATTTAGAGCTTAAGCGTACATATGCCATTGATGGGTGGGGCTACATTTATGCCCATGAAGAACACACCTTCCGCCTTGACAGCCCCAATCCCCGATTTGATAACGCGGAACGCTTGTGGACAAGCATCGAGATATCATTACCTCCGGGTAGTGAATTTCTTAGAACCTTTGATAATTTAGCCAACTTATCAAGAAGTCATATAACTGAACCAACAAATGCAACTCACCCGGGAACACTAAGCGTTGTTCTCGGTTATTTTCTCGAAGAAGGTGACGTTTACCAATTTTTTGTTGAATACCGAATTCCCCTCGACTTCCATCAACTTGTCCTTCAAACAGGTCAGTTTTTCAGGTTCGATCCCTATTTTGAGGAACCTTGGCTCATTGAAAATCAGATTACTGAGTTTATTCTTCCTCCAGGCAGTTGGCTGCAAGCAATTCCCGTGGGATCAGATGTTTCAATTTCTTCAACTGGTCAATATATGGTTAGTTACCATGAAACAAATGTTACATCATTGCATAGAGCCGAGATAAACTTCAATTACATTTATCCAATCCCACCCACCCTCACTCGGCCAATGATGTTCTTCATCATTATAGTTATCATCTCTTTGATGTATGTTGTTGTACGCCGCATTCCTTATTTCCGTGAAGAAGAGGAAGATGTTGTGGTTGTAAGGGATGTAGATCCAGTTATTCTTGGGGAATTTTGTAATTTATACGGAGAAAAGATTGCCTTGTTACTTCAAACGGAAAGGCTTGAACAAAGTATGTTACAAGGTAAAATCTCAAAGCCCAGATATCGAAAGGAAAAGAAGAATTTTGAGCGTAAGATTAGAACGCTTAATTTTGAATTAGCTAGTAGAAGTCAACAATTAATCGAGGCAGGAGGTAAGTACGAGTCTAGTTGTAACCAACTGGAACTATTAGAAGCTGAACGAATCAGCACCATTGAGGCACTCCATGCCCTCGAACAAAGATACCGTCAAAAGCGAATTACTGCCCAAGTTTATCAGAAGCTACAGAAAGACCTTCAAAAACGTCGAGATAGAGCAGTATCACGTATGGATCGAATCCTACTCGGTCTTCGCGAAGAATTAAACGAGTAGACATCTGCTTACAACGCCGAAACACTCAATAAGTCCCAACGAAAAGGGTTTCGCGTTAGGATAATAGCCCGGTAGTGTAGGCAATTTCAGAGTAGTTTCCTTTGAATTCGCACAATGGTCAATCATCCGGGGCTTTGGTGCTGTAATCAAAAAACAGCGAAGATACCCCGGGACCGCGGTTCGAATCCGCGCCGGGCTACCATTTTATTTTTTCTTTGACGCTAGGGACGGGTGCCAATGTGTTATTTTTGCCTTTTCTGCTTGATTGTCCCATTCTGCAAGAATTTTTACAGCTTCACATGCCGTCTTACTAGCTTCTTCTTCGCCTGCAACTGCAAATTCATCAGTTTCGCGATTAGCAAATACTGTGCAAACCGCACCACTTCTAAGTTCGAAAAGGTTTGATAACGTAAATATTGTTGAGCATTCCATTTCAAAATTTAGTACTCTGGCAGCCTGTAAATCAGGGAGGATATTTTTCATTGAAGACTGCCAATAGTTGTTGAACCCTGGTCGCCCCTGTCCCGTAAAGAAACTGTCTGTGCTACAAGTAATCCCTACATGGTATCGATAACCTAAACTTTCAGCTGCTTCGATTAAGGCTTGTACGACTTGATAGTGGGCTAAAGCTGGATATCGTGGTGTTACATACTGTATACTAGTACCATCGTTTCGGACAGCACCAGTTGAAATGATCAAGTCACCGCATTGGATTCCTTTTTGGATTGCCCCTGAACTCCCTACACGGATGAACGTCTTCGCTCCAATTGTGGCTAGTTCTTCAATAGCAATTGCAGTGGCAGGGCACCCAATCCCGGTTGAGGTCGTTGATATTGGTGTGTTCTTATAGATGCCCGTGTAGGTTACATAGCTGCGTTTGCGTGCCATGTTTTTTGAAGAATCCCATAGTTTTGATATCAAAGTAGCACGATCTGGATCACCCGGTAACAGGACTATCGGCGCAATATCTCCGGGTCGTAATCCGATATGGTACTGCATTTGATCAGCCGTTTCAGGTCGGCTTGCTGATTCCCATTTTTTCATTCCTCCACCCTCTAAGTCTTCGAATTATCGTGTCCCGCGCCGATAACTTGGACGAACTTTTCGTATCGTTTTTTCCTCGCGCTCTTCAATTTTATTTTCGCTAATGAGATAATCAATTGCTTTGTCTAATTCATCGCGACTGATTTCTAGAGAATTAGCAATTTCGCCACGTGGTTGACCGTCATTATAGGTTTCAGTGATTTTGGTAAGTAACTTTTCACCAATGTAAACGTGTTTACCTTGTGAGATGAGAAGTAATCCTTGAAATCTCATGACTCTTGAGCTAACCATTCGGTTTAATTCTACTTCGATTTTTGCTGGAGTTTCATCAAGGTTTCGAGCTAATTCAACGAGAGTAATTCTTTCAGCTTCTTCTAATTCGGTCTTTAGGTTACTTACAAAGATTCTTCTACGATAGAAGACGACGAGGCCAATGAAAAGGATGATTGAAACCAGAAAAATCACTATGCCCCAACTTAAGACCGGATTAACAGCGAATGCAGCCTGAATAGCGTGAATCAGATTGGTGGTGTTCTGTGATTGGAAGAAGAGTATGTCTATTATGATTAGTATAATTGCTATTCCAAAAATGGCGGCTAAGAGTTTTGATAGAGTGGATTTTAATGACATACTAGTACCTCAGGCTAAGCACTAATCGGCTATCCTATGTAACTGGCGCTTTCTGATTCGTCTCGTGGTTCTTGTCGTTCCCGTTGTTGCAGTAGATGGTATTTCACTTGGTCAAAGATGCCTTTCATTTCTTCGATTTTTTGCTCAAGCTCTGAAACATCAGCCTTGATATCAAATCGATCATTCAGCACTTCAATTATTAATTTCGATGCGCGCGGATCAAGCCGGAGTAAAGGAACAGTTTCTGCCAATAGGCAAACGCCTTCTATCCCATATTTGAGTTTAGCCCAAGCGGGTATCACACCATTAGCCCCGTTTATGACTCCATCTGACATGGGCACAATATAGTCTAACTCAGTGAAGAACTCTTGAAATTTTGACCCTGTTGATGAAACGAATACCTTAGGAGTTTCCGGATATTCACCGGGAACATAAGCACCAGTTGCGACGACTTTTGATACATTTAGTTTTTTGAATGTCTCTGCGATTCGATCGGAGAACTCGTAGATGCCTTGTGATGTGGAGGGCTGAAAGTCGCCTGATACCAGTAAGATGTCTTGTTTCAAATTTGAATTTCGATGAAGATAGATTTGGCACTCGGGGATTTTCATCATTCCTTCTTCATCTATCATCACATGAGGAGGAAAATCATCAGACAGCACTTGCAAAATTGGTTCAGCGTTAAGACTCCGAATTAAGACTTCAATCGCAAGTTTCCCTACACTAGCTATGCCTGGCATCCCAACTAGTGCTATTGGATCTTTTATATCGGTGACTTTTTTGAGCCAAATGATTTCAATCATAGTAGGTCCCTGCAGGACGTTTAGGCTTCCCGAAGATTGGATTTAAACTTTATGTCCCATATCTTTTAGAGTAACACAGATATCGTTTTTCTATTTGGTAATGATACCTGAGGAATAGGCGGGTATATAATCAACACGTTGTCGTATGACCCTAATTAGGCTCTCTTTAATCTTATCTTGATCTAATGGTAATACCTGGAACAAGTCATCTTGGATGCGCCCAATCTCTCTCCGTAACACTTCAGATACAACAATTATTAGATCGTGGTTGTTGGCGTATTCTCTGGCAAATATCTTTAATTGCTCTTTTTCGCCGGCGAAAAAGTGTAACCCAAGTTGAAGTTCAGGTAAGAAGAAGTCGTGTTTTGCTGTTTCTCGATATTGGAGACCTAAATCTGTGAGGAGACCTTTCACAACGTGAACAAAGTAGGTTCCTAGAGCCTTTACCCTATCAAAGAAATATAGAGTATCCTTGCCACATACTTCTCGTTGAATACCAACACGTTTGGCGATATCTTTTACATTTTCTATTGGCAAATTTAGGTACCTAGCAAGATATCGTTCAGTCCAGTATGTTCTGATTGCATTACGGAGATGTACGTGCAGGCCTTCTCGATTCTTACTCATGAATCCGCCTGAGTTCTTTGTAGATGGAGATGGCGTGGGTTTTGATGTTTGGATAGATGGAAGCGGTCTACCTTTAATTCTGAGATTGAACCAATTTTCAAATGAATCTAGAAGACGAGTAATATTTTCTTTCGATAGTTCAAGTACTGAAATTGCCTGCTCAATATTTGGAATAATTAGACCTTCTTGTTTTAACTCTGATACGACGCGAGCTAATTGAATTTTTAATTCTTTAACATCACTTGTAAAGAATGTCATACGGACTTTGAGAGGCGTTCTAATCTCAAGGATCCAACGAAGTTGTGATGTGTCTAATCGATAATGGGGGAGTAAGATTAGTTCAAGCGCCTCGGTGATATAAACTTCAGCAATTTGACATCCCAAAGCCTCTTCTGATACTACAAAGTTGATATCACGTTTTTTGAGGCCCTTAATTAATTCTGATAAATGATCGTGAGTAGATAAATGAGGCATTGATTATCAAAAAATTAACTACCAAATAGTACAAAAGGTCGTTAATTTCATTACGTTGACCAAATTTCAGCTAGTCATATCAGGTAATCCTCGCAAAGTCGGGCTACTAACTTGTAGAAACAGCTCAGAACGTGATTACTTGGGATCTGTAAAAATGAAACAGTGCTCATCATAACGCCGTCCATTTATGATTGCTCCTGTTTCTTTCTCGATTATCAACTTCTTTTCAAGATACTCTTTCAATTTTTGATTTGCCTTGCTTAGATCACACTGTTTAAGCCAAGGAAGAGGAACATTAACGAACAGCGGTCGAGCAGGTACAATATGTCGAGTCGTTTTATGCGTGAAAACTTCATTCTTTAGTGCCCATTCAACGACTTCCTCTTTTGTTAGTGATGGAACAATTAGCACAGGTCGAATCGCTGAGTGAATACTCTCTATAGCATCCGATTCTGTACTATAGAGGAGATTATAACCCATCTCTTGAGCGAGGATTTCAATATTCGAAATTTCGTCATAGACCGTTTTAATTGAAGGGTTATTGGGGAAGTTTATAAGATGCGCACTAATCCCATTTGCGATTGCGACATCAGCCTTCCGATGTTTAACGCTTTCAAAAGCCTTGGCTATTGAAGTTGGGATAAGGTTGAATGGACCTTTTTTTGAAAGGTTTTTTTCAAACTCACTAAATTCGACATTACCAGAAAATTCACGGTGCCATGCTAGAAGTTCAATCGCCGGATTTTGATAATCAACAAGGCACACTGCAGCCATTTGACATCCAAGATCTTTTAAAGCGGCAACACGGTGCATTCCATCTAATACGACAAGAGTTGAAGAATCAACTATTATTGGATGTTTAAGCACTTGTACAGCGATAAGGTCGCGTTTCAGTTTTTCGAGTTCTTTGGGTATTGTTTCTTCATGTATGAAAAGTGATTCAATCAAAACGAGTGTAATTTCCATTGATAGTTGTGGAGTTTCGATTATTACCCCCATCAAGGCGTGCTCCAGTTATCTTTTTGATTCTTCATATCACTTGGAGTCTAAGCATATTCGCCCAGAATCAATTATGCTACAATAACATCTTCATCTTTACGAAGAATCATTAGACGCGTAATATACCCTGCAATTCGGTTTCGTAGACGTTTGGTTGTATTAGTTAAGAGCTCATCCACAACCTCTTTGTTTTGATCGAAGTCTGTGGAAAAGCTGTCATGATATCTTTCAACAAGTTCTCTTGAAAGGCGTTTGACTAACACCGTTCTTACTTTACCCAAAGTCGTATTCTCCAGAATGTTGTCTTTTCAGTGCTATGTCGATGCTTATTGTTAGCTATTAGGTTTTTGTAGGTTTGAAACTGGTTATCGTTGATTGATGCACATTTTTCGAAAGTTTAAAAAACGTTATGAAATCACATTCTCCGAAGCCGCGTTAGTGTAGCCAGGTCAATCATCTGAGGCTCTCGACCTTAGGACCGGGGTTCGAACCTGGCAGGGTATTTCCTGTCCGAGAAAATCCCCGACGCGGCACCATTTATCTTTCTTCATCTATTTCAAATCAAGTGATGTTGTTAATTTTGTGATTGTATTTTTCAGTGATTTGAGGGAAAAATCTGTATGAAAAATAGTGAGTTCTTTCTCAAGTTTTTTGAACACGCGTTTACAACGTTGAGAAAAGTTAAACCAATTTTCTGTCGAATCAAAGATTGCATAAAATTTGTGATATTGTCGATTTCGAGCCACGTATTGGCTAATTTGTTCAATAAGCGGGTTTTGATCTTTTAATAGGTTCATTTTAGGAGGTTCGTTTTGGGCAAGTGGGTAGACATCGGTTAGCTCTAAAGGAACAAGGCCGAAGTATTGAGAGAGGAAAAGGATGTCAAAAAGACTAAGGTTCCTGGAGGAAACCAGTTCAAATTGGGTTTTAAAGCGTTCAAACGTTTTTGCAGAACGATACGGTCGGGTTTGTGGTGCAGAAATGAATAGAAGAGTTTTCCGCTTCGGTTTAGGGGGAGTATAGTTAGTCATGCGAGTTTTGTGCCGGATTATTTCTGGTTGATAGAGAGACCATTGGCTTGTGATGAAGATGGCTTTTTTCTTTGTAACTGGAGAAAACCTCTCGAATAGTTTATGATATGATGTGAATTTCTTCATGGCATCGACTAATGTAGGATGACTGCTCAGTCTACTTTCTACAAGGCGCCAAAGCCGCCCCTCGCGAATGGCTGCTTTGATTCTGATAATTTCTTGTTGGCAGATTCGAAGATTATGCTCTGCTAAAACTTGAATTCGTTCTTTTTTTTCTAGTTGTTTGATTTCAGAAACGGTGAATTGGCTACATGTTGGACAAAAGCAAAAATCATCTTTGATTTCTTCAAGCTTGAAAGTACCCTCAGAAGAAAGAATACGATCATGTTTTGCGAAAATGGCATAAGCAGCTGAATCAAACATGTCACAACCCATAGCTACGATTAGCGGAAAAATCAGTGGATGCCCCGCGCCGAATAGATGCACTGGTTTATTTGCAGAAATATTCCTCTTGGCAGTTAGAACCAAGTCAACGAGTTTATCAAATTGATACTGTTCCATGAGTTGTGTGGGACTTCCAATAGCAAAAATGGAAAAATCAAGTTTATTGATTTCTTTGGCGCATTTCTCAACCAAGTCAGTGAATGTCCCGCCTTGGATGGGACCAACCCAAAGTATGTTGGGTTTTGTTCTGTGAATAGTTGAAGCTCTCGCACGGCGTATGGTTTCTTCAACCGTTTCCTGTGCTTCTTTATAGACCGCGTTTCCTCCTGTGGGGACATCTAAAATTACAGCTATGTCGGATTCTATTTTTTCTTGGAATTGGATAATTTGAAGTGGTGTTGTTTTTACATCCCCATAAACAAGAAGTTGATAGGCCCCCGAGTCTGTCATGATTGTACCAGGATAGTCTAGGATTTCGTGGATGGATCCTTCTAGTTCGGTTTTTGAAAGTAAATAGGCATTTGTAATTATTGTTTCACAGTTGAAATCCTCAAACATTCTTCGTGGTGGAATGAGAACCCGGGTTGGGTGTACTACCGGAATAAAGGTTGGTGTCTCAACTATCCCTGTCTTGGTTCGAAATCGTGAGATTCGAGCGAGTAAATCCTTATGGATAATTTCAATCATAGTTAACGCGAGTTTTATGTGGAATCTTCTTCAACTTTTGTCTGCTGCTCTTCTACAAATCGCGTATACACCTTTCTAACTCGATCGGCGAGTGGCCCAGTTCCTTCTACTCCTTGCTCAGTAACCCTAACTTTATTGAGGATAACAATTACACGTGCATCTTCAAGAAATCTAACCTCACCAGGCGGAAAGAGCGTCTCAAATTGTTCGGCTAAACCTTTCAAATCAAAAGGATCCTCTGTTTTCACTAGTTCGAGAATGGTGTGACCAGTAATAACAATCCTATGATATAAGGCTCCTTTTGAATCACGGGCATCAGCTAACACAACACTTAGTGTAGCTGGGTCATACCCTCGCATCTTCCCTGTAAGGGTTTTCCCAGTATTTGTACTAACAACAACTGTTGCACCTATCAACGATGCAAGCTCTTTGAAAAAATGTCGAGCCCCTGTACTTTGTGCCATATTTAGTTCTCCAGAGATTGTTTTGTTTAGTGATTATCTGTCCGTTTTTATATGTTGTTCACACGCACTATGATGCAATAGAAGCTACTACGATGAGGTTCTTTTTTTAGTGATGAGAACAGCTCAGCTCGAATTATCCATAGATGACTGATACACTGGTTTCCCCCTGTAGTATCGAATACTTTCAGCTTCGTGTCTCTGTGAACTCTCAACCTGCTAGAAAGGACATCCACACCCTTTGACGCTTACCAAGTCTACATTTAACCGGATTCTATTATGCCAAAAGTCTGGTTAAGAATTGTTGCACTTTGGGACAGTAGAGTCGCCCGAAGTGAAACAAACAATGGAGGATTTACATTGTAGTGAATGCACAGGACAGCCGATACTAACAAATGGTGAATATGTCTGCCCTCATTGTGGTTTGGTCCTAGCGCGCCAAGTGGTTAATTCGCCATACCAAATATACAAAGAAGAAGGACGTTCTTCCTCCCAAGGTAAGAGCTATGTTGCTCTTGGGCAAAGGTCGGTCATGGTTGGTGGAATGGGAAGCTTCATAGATTACCAATCCAGCCGCTTTTTCTACGACAAAACGGGTAGACCACTAACGCCTCGAAGCCAGCGGCTGTTTCGAAGACTAAAGTTTGATTATAACCTCCGTCTTCGAATCGCCAAACGTGAGACAACTTATCGTGCCTTAAGATCCTTGGGTAGAGTGGCAGAATTACTTTCTTTACCGGACAGCATCAAGGATAAAGCCGCATACTACTACCAAAAAATAGACAGGAAACTTGAAAGCGAAGATATCACAAGTCATCTCACCCTCATGGCTTATGGATTAATGTTAGCAGTTCGTGAATCGAAAGAAAACGCACCTATCACTTTGCAGGAAATAGCAGATGCATTTCAGAAACTTGGTCACCGAGTGACTAGTAGATCAATCATTCGCCAAGCACTTTCAGTAAAGAACAAGCTTCCACTTGCTCCTGCAAAGAGAATGAGCGAAGACTACCTTCAGCGGATAGTATCCCAGACCATTCATCACCCCACAATACAACTGAGATTGCGTCGCGCAGGACTTTCAGTTCAAGATTATCAGGCGAAGCTAATTAAGCACTCCAATCAATTGTTCGGAAGAATTGATGTTTCTGAGCGGGGTGGAAGAAACCCCTTCATATTTGCAGTTGCCGTTGTTTACAGTGCAGATTTTCTCATAGCAAAACTGGCGAAACGCCGACCGATTCTTACTCAGCGATTAATTTCGAAGGCAACAAACGCAGCTGAATACAGTGTACGAGATCACTACGCCAAGTTACTGAAAGGCCATCTTCTCAAAATGTTACGTCAAGCCTAATTGCATCACATGAAGAGTGATTATTAAAATTGTGAAGAGTGAAAAAAGAAAGACAGCGCGAAATACTATCGAGTCTATCGCCCAAGCAATCATAAGTACAAATGGTATTGATGTAATAATTGTTCCTGAAATTAGTATTATGCTGATTGTATCATTACTTATTGATTGGATTATGAGAAGCAAAATCCAAGAACAAAGTAGAATTTTCAACACCTGAAATAAAAGCATGCATTCACTTCTTACACGGGTTGGATTATCACTTGGATCACTGTGTCTGTTGCATTCACTGTTAAAATTTGGAGACCACCGGTTACAGAACCAGACAGAAGAATGGTACACCGATATGTCCGCGTGATGATATGCCAAGAATTTATGTAAATTTTGAAAATGAGCTGATTATACTCTGTTTCAAGGGTTACGTTACCCGGTATGATTAACTGTCTTGTTTGAATAGTTCGGTTGTAATCGGCTACCAAAATTGTTTCATCTACATCATTAACAAACTGCTGAAATGAAAGAGAGTGTTCGGTTTCTGTTATTACTTGTGTAGTTGTGAGAAAGAGCGGGACACCTATTGTGACAAGCAGCGTAAGATTCAGACCAATTATGATTATTTTCTCAAGACTTTGATTCACATAAGTCCCAGAAACTACTCTCAGTAAAGGGAATTTAAAGTCCAAGTTTTTCTTGCTTTAAATATGAATCTACGAAATGACAAACGATAAAGATGGTTTGTCCATTTCAGTTGCATGACGCTTCACCAGATAAGAAAAGGATTCAATTTAGCTGCGATTTATGTTCGTTCCAAGGACCAGCAAAAGGCGATATCGCTCTCAATTCTTTTTGCCGCCAACAATTCCTTCAGGTAATTTCTTTTACAGATTCCTCTCTTTCATGCCGTTTCAACACTAGAAATCAATTAGTTTCACTACCAGCACAGGCAACAAAAATTCTCAAGGAGTACATTGCTACTGTTACAAAACACGAAAAAAGAATACACGATATTTTCAGACAACATCCTGAGATTAAACAGAAGTTATATTCTGATCCTGTAGCAGCTTATCGAACGATTATATCCAATTATAATTCAACACCCAAGCGGGTCATTCGAGATTTCATTAAAGATCTCGAAAAAACCAGTTTAATTTCACTATTAAATTCCCAATTTAGTGATAATCATTCATTTGATAAAAACGTCTTCTACGAGGGCCTTTTAAAAATTAAAAGGGCTCCAATTGGTTATGATGATTACAAAAGCCTAGAAGAGAATTGCCATCTACTTAGCTCGTATGATGTGGGTCCATTTAATATCAACGTATATGAGTTCCTTCCCATTCCACTTGAAAAATACTACCGAGTGTCTATCCGCTTGGATGAAACGTTATCTCCAAGAATTTTCCAATATCTTTTTTCTCATCATAGTTCGAATCACATAGAAGGAGCGCATCTTCAGAATCTAGATGAACTAATGGATAGAAAGATTTCTGACTTCCAAAATTATCTTCGTTCTAACTTTGTCGAATTAACTGATGAAGAACGAAAAAATCTAGCCACCTTTGCAACTGCCCAATCAATTGGGTTAGGTAAAACCATACCATTGTTGCTTGATGACAACGTTCAAGAAGTTTACCTCGATAAGCCGGGTAATGCATACTATTTAGACCATGCTGTGTGGGGACGCTGCAAGTCGAATCTAGTGCCTTCTGATTCGGAATTGTCACATATTATAACACGACTTCGTCTTGAAAGCCGTAGACCTCTTGATGAGAAGACTCCGTCACTCAAAACAGAACTACAGACTAGTCTTTTCCATGTTCGAGCAGCAGTTGACATTCCTCCTTTAGCTCATGAAGGTCCACATCTAAATATTCGAAAAATCCGAATGCGGACACTAACACTCCCTGAACTTATCAGGAATGGGACTATCTCGCTAACTGCTGCAGCGTTTTTGGTTTTATGCATGACATTGCGAATCAACATTACTATTGGAGGTGAACCTGCTACAGGAAAAACAACTTTAGCAAATGCTATCAATCTTCTAGCTCCACCCAATTGGCGAAGGATTGCCATCGAAGATGCTCTTGAAAGCGTCACTGTCAATGAAAAGGGGAGGCACAAAGTTACATTTCGAGTTGATCCATTTGATTCACTTGAGAAAAGCGGCTCAACAAAATCAAAAGAAATTATTCGGTTGTTGCATCGATCACCTGATTGGGTGTTTTTAGGTGAAATTCAAACTGCTGAACATAGTTCTGCAATGTTTCATGCATTAAGTGCAGGTATTAGGGGAATTCAGACTTGTCATGCTAATTCAAATAATGAACTCTTATTACGATGGAAAATTCATCACAACATTCCAGAAGTTTGTTTTGAAAGTCTAGGACTCCTTGTTCACATGGTGAAAGATGTAATACAAGGACGAATTATTCGTAGAGTGGCTCAAATTAGTGAAGTAAAATATGGAGAATCATCCTCCTCATTGGTAACTCTATATGAATGGAATAAGGTGTCAGGGCATCTTGAACAAAAATCTGATGAGATTATTACTCCATTAATTATTAGGGCGTGTCAATTCCAGAAGATAACTCAGCACGATGTTCGTAAACAGTTTGAGACCTATAAAGAAACTTTAGCTACGCTGATTTCTAAACAGGAAGAAACCCCGAGCACGATCGTTTCGACTTTTGATAAAACACATGCTCGTATCTTTTCTGGTACAAAGAATCCACTAAAAACTCAAAGCAATAAGACAACAAATGAGGGAGAGGTCATTGGATTACATCAAATTACTGGCTAAAATAGGTAAGTATACGCCGGGAGTAGCGCAAATTAGTAACCGTATTACATCAAAACAGTTCATTAAAGCCGTGGAGTACCTGTATCATGACTCATTATGTCCAGTCAGCATTTCAGGAGGTGTGGTATTAGTAAGCTGTGCTTTCTTTGGATTAACCACCATCATCCTGAGTTTATTTGTTAATCCTATTAGCGCATGTGTCTTGGGTATCACAATTGCTCTAATGAGTTTTTTCATTATTATGAATGGATTAATTTCTAGATTTAATAGTCAGCTAGTTCAAATCGAAAAAGTTGCCCCCTATGTTCTTGAAGAATTAGCAACGATTTATCTAACAACTGGGTCTGTATTTGAGGCTATTCAGTATGTTTCAAAAGGAGATTATTGCCTTGTTTCAGATGCATTTTCTAAAATGATTATGCCGCTAAACCAAGGTGAAACTCCGGAACAACTGCTGATGGGTTTTGCAATTAATCAACCCTCATTTACCCTTCGTAGGGGACTTCTTGCGTTTATTCAGTACATTGAATCTTCGACAAGTAACCTTGACGCTGTTATTGTGGATGCCCATGAGAATATTCAACGGAGATATGAAAAGTTAACAATCCAATGGGAGAGTCGAATGATGGTATATTCAGGTCTTCTAGTCTTTTTGCCAATTATTATCATTTTGGGATTGGCAATTCGTGGTTTAGCAGATAATCCACTCATTCTACTGTTGCCTGTTTTCCAGTTTGGATTTTCTAAACTGTTGCATTCATCGCTTCTTCCAAAGGAGAATATCTTGTTAGGAGAGTAGAAGTTAATTTGGAATCGGATAATGATTTTGACCAATTTGTCGATTTTATGACACACTTTTCTACTGAATTATCTTCAGGGAATAGCCCAGAATATGCACTTCTTAGAACTTCGAATTACTTTGGGAGACAAACACCAATAGAGATTACCAGAATTGTAAAAAACATCGTTGAAGGAACAAAATCATTTCATGTTGCATGGTCTGATTTAATCAAAGAATACGAGAATAACCGAAATTCTCGACTGGTAGAATTGTTAGGCCGATTTATCGATAAGGGATCGATAGTGGGAGGAGAAAGAATGCTTCTAGTTTTAAAGCAGATTCGAAAAAACAGTGCTATAACAAAAAACCGGAAGAACCTAGTAAGTGGGCAGAGAATGAAGGTGAAGGCGCTTTCTATTGTTTCATCAGTAGTAATTGGAATGATTGCAGCCCTTGCCCCAATGCTAACTTTCGCGTTTGTCGAGGGATTTCTTTCTAGCCCCGAAATCAATTATTCCAGTTCTTTTTCCTTCTCTATTCTTTTGGCATTATTCTTAACTGTCGTGATAACGGGATACAGATTAAGTCAGACAGTAGGAGGAGTCCGTCATTCAGTGTTCCTAAGCATGTTTGCGTTTATATCAACTTACATTCTGATAAACCACCTTCTCATGGCTTTCTTGTAATTGTGGAGCTTAAATAACGTGATGCGAACTGCCTATCGGGATAACTGAATGAATATACTGAAAACAATTGTGGGATTTCTTCGTAATAAACGGGGTTCGCCTTTAGTAGAAGAAGGATTACTTCTGGGGCTAGCAATTTTAACCATTACTATTCTTATTACAGTAATTCTTGATGTACTGGGTTGGTCTCAAGGGCTTTTCCAGTCAATTTTGATCCAGTTAGATCAAGTAAGGCAGGCTTTTCTTGGTTGGATTGGTGGCTAGTCCTGCTCTTCTAATCTTGCACAAAATTAAGAGCTCGCACTGGAGGCAGATTCAATCTTTTTTAGTCCCAATCCTTGTAGAGGTTCATTGGTAAGAATTCCAGTATTAATCGAAATTGGTGGAATCTCCGTTTGTGGATGGGGTCTTATGATTAGTTCATTTGATTCATCGGATTCAACTACTTGAGGAGTAATAATCCGTTCGTTTCTAACTAGATGAGTACCATCCTGCGAGGAATCGGAGGAGTGGGCTACAATACCTGCAGGAGAGTCTATTCGATATAATTGGAGGGCGTTCCAATCGACATCATCAAAGATTTCGATGTTACCACGAAAGCCGGGTAAAACAGCCGAGTTCCCTTCTAAACCAGTTACAATAAGCAAAACGCGCACATAACCTGCGAAATCAGATATTATTCGAGCGCCCCAAATTATTCTAGCATCATGTCGCATTTGTCGTGTGACTACATCAGCAACACGCGTAGCTTCATCCAAGCTTAAATCTGGACCACCAATAACATGAATTAAGGCTCCTGTTGCACCTTTAACGCTTAGATCACCGAGTAAAGGAGAGTGGAGCGCGTTTTTGACAGCCTCGGATATTCGATCTTTGCCTTTAGTCTCCGATTTGGTAGCTTCGCCTAATCCGACTAAAGCAACTCCACCACCAGCAAGAACGCTTCGTACATCTGCAAAATCAAGGTTAATCAGGCTAGGTAGACTGATTGTTTCGGTTACGCCCTTAACCATGCTAGCAAGGATTTCATCTGCTACACTGAATGCCTCATCAATTGGTAGGTCGCGTGCAATCTCAAGGAGTTTATTATTATCGATTACAATGACAGTGTCGGCATATCTTCGCAATCGCTGAAGACCACGATGAGCCTTATCAATTCGTGCTCCTTCAATGGTAAATGGTGTCGTTACGGTACAAACAACAATTGCACCATTCTGTTTAGCAATTTCAGCAATTACTGGTGCAGCACCCGTTCCCGTTCCTCCGCCTAGACCGGCAGCAATGAATAGTAAATCAACACCACGAAGAAGAGTTGTTAGATCTTGTCTGGACTCTTCAGCCGCAGCAGCACCTAGCTCAGGGAATCCACCTGTCCCTAATCCCCTAGTAATTGTTTTTCCAATTAGCATTTTCTTATGAGAACGAACGTGATCGAGGTGTTGTTGATCAGTATTCACTGCTATGCATTCGGCCCCTTGAATGCCAATTTGTACTAGCCTGTTGATGGTATTATTCCCACCACCCCCAACACCCGCTACCATAATTCGAGCGCCGGGTTTTGAATATCTTGGATTATTCTTTGTTTGGCGTTGTGTTGCATCACGTACAAGCTTAGATAGTCCGCTGTCCATCAGATATTCACCTTGCCGTTATTTGTGGAGATTTTTGTGCCCAAAGTTCCCGTTTCAGTAAGTCTCTGACTGCAATTCTAATTGCTTCACTTCTATTAGGATAGAGTTTTTCAAGAATTAGTTGTTCGATTCCGTTTACGTATGCTTCGGGGAGGTTAACTGTAATTAGCTTCATCTCAATCAGAGACATACCTAGATATTGTCCTGAAAAGATGCTAGTATTATCCGGGTATTACCGCCAATTGAAAGTGTAGTACAAAGGGAGTTGAACATGAGAAATCTTGTGTTCTTTGTGCCTTAAATCGAAAAATAACGGCTTAATTACAGTATTACCCAAGAGTCAACAGCAAAGAGGCGAGAATCATAGAATTTGAACCATTTTATGAGTATTATTGTTTTAATTTTCCAATAATCTACCTGGATTGACGGGTTGGCGCCAATAGAGTTAATAAAATTTAAAAAGTGAGAGGATGACGGGATGGATAAGCCTGCTTTGCGGGGGTACCCGAGCACGGTCTATGGAGCTTGATAGAAAGTTCCGACTAAAGGGGCAGGACTGAGGCTCCTGTGGTGTAGACCTTCGTGGGTTCAAATCCCACCCCCCGCACCATTCTCAGTCTACTCAATCTTTTGTTGGTTTTTATAGCGAAAACTGCTCCAATTTATGGAGCTATCAAACCGTGTCACGAAAAATGTTGGAGCAGTTTGGTTTGCATCTGCAAAGTATCAAATCTGTTCCAGGAGTTGAAAACTCTGTATTAGTCCAGCGTGATGGCTACCCGATTTCTAGTAGTGGTGTGTGGTTATCAGAAAATGAAATTTTTGGATTGTCTTCGTCTGCCGCAGCGATTCTCTCAGTAGCCCAGCGACTCCATGAAGATCTGTATTATGTCTTAATAGAAGGAGAACGCAGTAAATTTTTACTGGCTACATTACCCCGTGCCGTGAATTATTTTATTACTGTAACTACACAGAGTAACAGCAATCTTGGTGCTTTGTTGTTACAATTGGAACGGACAATTACTCATCTTGATGAAGCCCTTTGGAATGAGCATTTCATTCCTCCTTTACGCACATTTGAACAGAATGAAAGAGCCAAGATAGTTGATTCTTTTAATGTGCGAGAAGGCCCCAGAAGAAGGTGGTCAACAAGAACATTGAATCTCACAATAACTGAAAATGCTGCTCAGCAAATCACTGATATTGTTTCTGATTTTCTCCACGCCTTACCTTCAGCTCAAACAGGAGAAGTTTGTCTTGAAGGGGGATACTTAATTCCTACACAAAGATACAACGAAGGCGTTCGTATTAGGAATTCAACTCTAACATATACGCTTTTTGACACATCCAGAAAAGTTGCCCAATTAGTAAAACGGACTAGCATTCTACAAGTGCTATGCGATTGCGGGGCAAGTCAGCATTTTATTTACAAACTTCAAGGAGGATTGTTTAGCACTTTCATAAGAAAAGATTCGACGCGGTTAGGATTACTCCGTTTGATAATTCCTAATTTTATTGCAGAAATTGAATCCGTATTGCAAAAAGCACCAACAGCACAACGACCTACCCTCGATGTGGACGGTTTTTTGGAGGCAATAGCTCGATGAACACTTTTCTTGATAACGTTTTGAATACTCTCGGCAGAAAACAGCTTGCAATAGTTCTAAGATCTGTTTTGGATAGGTATCCTGTAATCATTCACGGAGATTCACCAGAAGTTATCGATTCAATTGCCGAGACTCTTGTGAAATTTGTTCCCCACCGTAAAGAAGTAGTTTTTGGCTCTGATTTCGTTTCCTTTTCAGATCATGAGCGAATGATGAACCATGAAAGAAGCGATTACAATGGAGAACGAATAGTATACCGTTCTCCGTCAACATCAACTGAGTTACTTCGTAGTCAGATTAACGATTTTCAAGGATGGATTATGGCCATTGAACAGAAAGACATCGAGGAAGTAAAGAGTAAATGTGCTCAAGCTTCTCCAGTTATTATTCGATTTGTAGAGGGGGTTCTAAAATTAGAATCGAATGGCACTCCAAAGGCAATCACAAATACACGCTTTGAAGAAAAACTGTTAGAAAAAGTAACCTCTGAAACTGGTACAAAAATGGAGAGAATTACTAGGATTTTACGCCGAGCTGCACATGGAAAAGTAAGTGAAAGATTAGAAAAAAGCCTAATCGATCTGAAACAGGAAGAGGAGAGGGTCCGACAGAGCTTATACAGAGAACATATTCAGGGGTTTGTTGAAGCATCGTGGAGGGTTATGATCATCTTAATGCGGCTTAGATTATTGCAGGGTGTTGGAGTTAAATCAGTAATCTCTGATAAGATGTTAGGGCAGGCAATAGATTATCAGGGATCTTCAATTGATCGACTTATGGATTTTATAAAAGCCGAGTGGGGTGAAGATTTTCGAAGTTCTGTTCAAGATGGGGCAGGACATCAATTTGGCGATAGACTGGAAGGGTTTTGGTCAATTTAAAGCCAAGAGATGAATGACCGTGTTAATAGATTGGAGTCAAAATATTATTCAAACGAAGATTGTTTATTATGGACCAGCGATGAGTGGGAAAACTGAGAGCATACGTGCACTCTTTAAGCATCTCAATATTTTATCTCGGCTTGAATCAATTGAAACAACATCAGGTCGTACCCTCTTTTTTGATTACGGACCGATTGAACTTGTCCATGGTGATTGGATTATTCAGATTCATATTTGGTCTGCAACCGGGCAGGACTATTATGCTGAAACCCGTTCTACTGTGTTAGCAGGAACAGATGGTATTGTATTTGTTGCCGATTCGAATCCGAGTTTGATACATGAAAACTTGCGATGTTGGGAGGAATTGAAGGGATTTTTTGGACCACAACTTTCAACAAATATTCCCGTAGTTTTCGCTTTGAATAAACGGGATTTATGGCCAGCAATCAGTCAGTTTGATTTTGTAAATACCCTAGAGTTGAATGGGTTCTCTCTAATCTTTGAGACCGTTGCTACCCAAGGAACCTTCGTCGTTGAAGTTTTACAAGAGATGTTACGAAACATTTTGCTGGGCTCGAATCTTGCACAACCCAAAAAGATAGGTACATAGGTCAGCATTTCGAATTATCTCAGATAGGAGATTTTCGAAATGCGCGTTTCTGAGCTAGAGAATGTTTTTGTTACATTATTACGCCTGGCTGTTACTGATTTACCTCAGGATGTAGTCAACGGTTTAGAAAAAGCATTGAAGTTAGAGAGTAACTCCACGGCGAAGAGTCAACTTGAAGCGATACTAGAAAACATCAAGCTTGCTCGTCAACGTTCTATTCCAATGTGCCAAGATACCGGCATCCAGATTTTTTATTTAACAGTCGGATCAAAATTTCCACTGATTACTGAAATTCCTCAAATACTCGAAAATGCAGTTAGAAGAGGAACCCAAGAAATCCCATTGAGACCAAACACTGTAAATCCGCTGTTTCCCAAAAACCCTGGTGACAATACCGGTCGGTATATTCCTTGGATTAATTGGAAGATTGTAAAAGGAAAGGACCTGCAAATAACTGCTTTCCCCAAAGGTGGGGGATCGGAAAATGTTAGTCAGTTGAGAATGCTCACACCAGGTCAAGGTTTGAAGGGAATGAAACAGTTTGTGATTGACGCGGTTATTGAAACAGGAGCGAAAGCTTGTCCTCCCATAATAATTGGTATTGGAATTGGTGGAGGTGCGGATATTTGTATGAAGCTTGCGAAAGAACAGCTCCTTCGTCCTGTTGGGCAACGTCATCCTGACCAGAGGATTGCAGGCATGGAAGCAGAGTTGTTGGAGGCTATTAATAAAACTGGAATCGGACCAATGGGCTTGGGTGGAGATACAACAAGTTTGGATGTGCATATTGATTTCGCTATGCGACATCCAGCTTCATTTCCAGTGGGTTTGGCGGTGCAATGTTGGGCTGCAAGGCGCGCATCAGCAACGATTACTAGTGAGGGAAGAGTCGAATTTACTTCGCACAAGGTTGAATAAGATGCCAATATACGAACTAACCACACCAATTTCCGAAGATGACATTAGGAAACTCCGAGTCAATGATTTGATATATATTACAGGTACAATTTTTACAGCCCGTGATGAAGCTCATGAAAGGGCTTTGGAATGGTTCAAGGCAAACAAGCCTTTGCCTATCGACCCAACTGGATTAGTGGTGTTTCATTGTGGACCGATTGTGCGACAAGTGAAAGAAGGATGGGAACTGATTGCAGCTGGACCTACTACTAGTACACGAATGGAGATGTTTGAGGAAAAATTCATTGAAGCCTTTCAAGTTCGTGTAGTAATAGGAAAAGGAGGCATGGGTTCTAAAACCGCAGCAGCAATGAAAAACGTTGGAGCCGTTTATGGTGCGTTTACAGGAGGTGCAGCTGTTTTAGCTGCAAAAGCCGTTCGCCGCATCACAGATGTTGCTTGGCTCGATCTTGGAATGCCTGAAGCTCTTTGGATAATGGAAGTCGAAAGATTTGGTCCGTTAATTGTTGCAATTGACGCTACTGGTGAGAACCTTTTTGAACGTGTACAAACAGCTGTCGAAAAAAACCGTGAAAAAGCTTACAAACTAGCTGGCATCTAAACCACACTATTTCAAGCTTTCACCACGATATGACGCCGCCAAAAGATCGGTTATATTCATCACTTTGATATCAGAACCTGCTTTCTTTACCGCATCTAATAGTTGGATGAAACAAAAAGAACAGCTAGTTGCTATCACATCTGGTTTTACGGCACTAAGAATTTCCAATTTAATTCCCGCGATTTCTTCAGAAAGCTCTCTACGACCTGCTCGCACTCCTCCACCAGCACCACAACATCGATCACTATCTTCAACATCGATAAATTCGATACCAGGAATCATTTTAAGAAGCCTTCGAGGTTCCTCACTAATTCCTTGATGTCGGTTCAAATGACAAGGATCATGATAAACCACTCTGATCGGTAGAGGTTTTAGATCCTCTTGGTTTATTTTTTCAAGCCCAACTTCTCTGACTAAATACTCAGTTATGTCAAAGGGTTCGAAATCATAAGGGGGTTTATCTTTCTCGTGGAGAACAATCGGCCAATCCTGTTTAATAGTTGACATACACCCAGGACAAAGACCAACCACTTTTTTGACACCCCTTTCCGCGAAGGATTTTACATTCCGGAGAACCATATCATAAGCAACAGATCGTGCCCCTGTTCGAAAAGCAACACTGGTGCAACACACAAAATCCTTGGGAATGTGTACTCGTACGTTGTTGCGTCTCAATACTTCGACTACATTCAGTCCTACTTGTTGAATTCTCAAATTGATTAGACAACCTGGGAAAAAAAGTACATCATCTATTGGCTTATCAACTTCGATAACTTCAGGTAGCTGGTCAGTTAGAGGAGGGGTCTTAACATCAACAGCGTATCCTGTGTCTTCAATTTGTGAGACAAACCCTTTGTGTCCTTCTAAAGGTCCCATTTCTCGCTCAACAGCAAGAGCCCGTAGACCTTCAACTGCTGTTCTCCGTGTATCAATGTGTTTGGGGACACAGACTTCCTTGCATATTCCACAGCTAGTGCAATCATAAAGCCCGCTACTAACTGCCATTTGAACTCGATCACCTTGATCACGGGGGTCAAATTCAAAGCTTGCCAGCTCACGCATTGCAATAGGACCAGGATATTCTTGTTTTGCAGACTCGACAGCTGGGCAAGCTGCATAACAGGAGAAGCATTCGATGCATGCTCGTAATTCCATTGCAGATGAAATTTCCTCGCGTGTTAGTATTTCTGGGCGATCAGGCGCAGAGGTTCGTTCAAGGTAAGGACGAAGTTTTTCAATACGTCTAAACCCAGGTCCGAGATCCACAACAAGATCTCGGATTATTGGAAAGTTAGGTAGTGGTTCTAGCACATAGTTATTGTTAGGATCGACCACAGTACGACAGGCAAGTCCTGGTACCCCATTGATGTTAATGGCACAAGACCCACATTGTCCTGTTCTACAATTCCAACGGTAAGCTAGAGAGGAATCAAGATTTCCGAAGATATAATTTAGTGCATCTAAGACGCCCTGACGATCTGTATAAGGAACTTTATAGGTGACGAATTTCGGTTCATCATCTAAATCTGGATTGTATCGTTGGATTCGAAATTTCACAACTTGGTTTTTTGGCATTAACTTTAGCCTCAAATCTCTTAATTCGTGACCCAAGGTGGCTTCCATTTTGTGACAATTACTTGTGTTTTTTTGAGTGTCATCAAACCCTTGCTTTGTGAAATTATGATATTAGCAAACCAGCTCTTATTATCTGGATTTGGATAATCAGTTCGATAATGTGCACCTCTTGATTCTTTACGGAGAAGCGCAGCTCGAACGATCATCTCAGCAACAAGTGTCATATCTTGTAGCTCTAGGGCACTGATCCACTCTGTATTATAGCGCGTGGTTTTATTACGAACAGAAAGTTTTGAAGCAATCTGTTCTTGTTGTTGTTTGATAAATTTGAGTGCTGCATTTAGGTCTTGTTCATTTCTGAATAACCCAGCCTTTTCCCACATTGTGCGTTGTAAACGCTCCACTTCCTTAGAAGGAATTACTTCCTCCTCCCTTTCCAAGGGTGCCATAACGCGTGAATATTCTTCTTGAATGATTTTCCTATTAAGAACTGGAGTTGGTGCAGTTGAGGCATATTTTGCAGCGGAGTCACCAGCAATTTTACCGAACACTTGACCAGCTGCTAAAGCATTACCACCTAGTCTGTTACCACCATGAACTCCTCCTGCTACTTCTCCTGCTGCAAAAAGACCTTGAAGGTTTGTGCCACAAGAAATATCGATTCTTAGTCCTCCCATTACATGGTGAGCAGTGGGTGTGACTTCCATTGGTTCTTCTCGAATATCAATACCGATATCCAGGAAGTCCTCTAACATTGTAGGAAGCCGTTCTTCAATTATTTTTGCAGGTAGAAATGAAACATCTAAATACACTGCTTGATTTTCCGTTCCTCGCCCTTCACGAATTTCAGTAGCTAATGATCTAGCAACTTCATCACGTCCAGCTAGCTCCATTTGACGCGGGTTATATCGTTTCATAAACCGTTCGCCATTTTTGTTCAGAAGAATACCGCCCTCACCACGTACACCTTCAGTCACTAATCGTCCACGAGCAGCCGGAGGAACAGCAGCGCCAGTTGGATGGAATTGAAATTGTTCCATATCAATTAATTCAACACCAGCTTTGTAAGCCATAGCATATCCACTACCAACATCAGCCTGGGCATTTGTAGTAACATCATAAATTCGTCCTGCACCGCCTGCAGCCAGGACTATAGCGGGAGCTCTGAAAACCCGGAATTTTCCGGTTCGAATGTCTATAACTGAGACGCCAGCTATGCGTTTTTTATCGCGAAAAAGTGACGTGGCAAATACCTCATCGATGATGTTAATTTCACGTCTACGAAGTTCGTCGGTCAGAGTAGATAAAACCTCATGCCCTGACCTATCTCCAGCATAGCATGTTCGACGAAAAGTTTGATGCCCAAAAGGTCGTTGCATGATTAACCCATCAGGGGTTCGAGAAAAAATTGCCCCAAAAGATTCAAGATCATATACACGTTGTGGCGCTTCATTAGCTAAGATTTCAGCAAGATCCTGATTGTTTAGGTAAGCTCCAGCCTTACAGGTGTCACTTGCATGAATGTCACATAAATCGTCAGGATCCAGATTAGCTAGCGCTGCGTTAATTCCTCCTTCTGCCATTACAGTATGAGCTTTTCCAAGAATATCTTTAGTGATTATTGTGATTTCTTGATTAGATTCGGAGGCTGCAATGGCAGCACGACATCCTGCTCCCCCTGCACCAATAACTAATACATCTGTGTCAATGATTTCAAAAGTCATTATGATTCCCTCAATTCATTAGCTAATTTACTGAGTTTTACTGGAGAACTAATGATCTTTTCTTTGAAAGTAAATCGTGATTCTAAGGGTTGGATAAGCGTTTGAAATACCCAATCCGAAGCTTTGGTTTGTGCAACCTCATAATTTTCAGCTTCAGTATTTCGGTCTATACGCATGAAGAAATTGAAGGGTTCTTGTTTTGTACTTTCTTTTGAGATAGCCCAGAAGGATTTTCCCCCTTCAGGAACGTTAATTGATCCAGTCAGTTCGTACCACTCTTCAATTCGAATTTTCCCTTGCTCCTCTCGATCAAGACGAGCTTTTGTCATCTGAACATTTCGTAGTTCCGATACTTTTTGTAAAAATTGGTATAACGTTTCACTTGACTTTCTTAAATCAAAATCAGAGGTAGTTAGTTTTACATAAAGATCTGTTCGAAATATTGGCATTAAGTTGTACACCTTCTGTGGAGTCTCAGCAGCGGCAAAGTCTTAGAATGTATTAAACTTTACTCATTTTGTTGAATTGAAGCTGTGGATTGTAGATAAGAAATTTCGTTTTACGAGTTTTTATCACCTGATTTCTAGATTCCTTACGAGAACGATGAGGATTTCAATAGCTAAGAAATATGAGCAGACGATTTCAACAATATTTAGTTGTCTCAGTGTTGACTTTTTCCTGCTTCTTATTCAACGATTTCTGTTTCTTGAGAACGCAATTGCAAACATTCTCGTATTGTTCATTATTTTCGTTTCATCGATTCTTGTTGTTAGATCTTTTTATTTTGAAAGAAGGAACGAAGTCTTTGACCTAACCGACCCAACGATTTTTGAAACTGGTCTCCTAGTCTTTCAATCTCAGCAAAATCACTGTGCGGTCTTTTTTGCATTTAGCATTTCGTCATGGAAATTAAATAAAATACTAGCACAGCGAACTCTAACCATACTACTCAAAATTTTACCTGTTTCAACGGTCGTAGCTCTTGAATGGACATCAAAAGGAAAATGTTTCATAAATTTCTACATCAAACTAGAGAAGTCTTCCTTCCTTACTCGAACCAGAGAGTTAGTTGATAACATAGACAAAAGCTTCAAAAAGATACTTGGAACTCCTTATGTTCACAAACTGAATGCTGAAGAATTGATGAGGCATTTTTCTCTGGGAATTCCAGGGATAATTCGTCAAATTCAGGGGAAAGGGAAATATCCCATTAATATACGAACAGATGTTACATCAGAAAAACGAGTGTTATCCCTAATTACTCCGGTTAACCGTGATACCATAGACCGAATTTTCACAGAATTTCCTTCTCAAACCACGAGGTTAATTTTGCCAATACAACGCAAAGATAAGAATCTACAGATAGCTGAATCCTTTGTGATGATTTCAGATGAATCACCTAATAATAGGCGTTACAAGCATTTCCAAGAAAATAAAATTTCACTGAATATACTTCATGCATCAAAATTACTGCGAACATTTGGTGATATATTATCCCGAAATATGATTCAAGATAATTACGAAATATCTGATTTCAGGAACGCCGTCGATTTCATTTTGAATATTGTTCCAAAAGCTCAACAACGTCAATTAGAGAAAAAACCACCAATTGAGCGAAAACAGCCTATATCTCCTCAGAACATAAACCCTTCAACATGGAGAGAATTATTAATTCAGTTTTGTACAGACCTAGAACTTTCCTGTGCAAGCAATCCCCTTATTCATATTGATAAAATCCCAATAAGATTTGATGCAAAAATTTTTGATAAAGTGTTTTTCATCGTGTCCCATACCAATGATCAACATCTAAGATGGCTAATCAACACATGGAAGAAACTACATGAACCAAACGAGCAAAATGAAATTGTTCTCTTAATCACTGAAGACTCACAGAAGACTATAATAGAAGACATGGTCTCCCCAACTTCGAAATCCCACTACATCACTATTATTTCCACAAAACAAGAGTTAAGAAAACAATTAGAAAAATTAAAGAATCGAATCCTTACCGAAGGGGAAGCAGTAATCCAAGTTACTTAGAAAATTCTTTATAGGCTTTCTGACTTCCTTCAGAGAAGGTATTTCAAATGGTTAAGAAGAATAAGCCCATTTCAAAGCAATCCTCCAAAGGCGAAAAAGAGAAAGAAGAGACAAAAGGTCGCTACGAAGCCGTTAGACGTGAACTCGTGATCAGTGAAGAACAAAAACAGGAAATGGAAAAAGAAATTCCTACAATGCGGGTGATTACACCTAGCGCAATTGCCCAAAAATATGGAGTCCGCGTTAGCATTGCAAAGGCCGTGTTAACAGAGTTAGAATCAAAGGGATTAATTCGACAAGTAATCTCTGAAGGAAAATTTAAGTTGTATTCCAAAACATCAGCTTAGATTGGAGCGATTTTTTTGAATACTTCGGAACTTTCTCCTACAATCGCTATAGAAATTATCATCAACAATGATATCAGTCTTGAGGGAGAACTACGAAGCATATTATCCCCCAGAACAATTGACAGGATTCTCCCGAAGCTTCCTATTACTAGTAGGATACACCTTTGGAAAGAAGAATTGTACTTTGAAATAGGGATTCGTATGGGGTCTGAGAAAGCTGTTGCCGCATGCAACGCTGGTGACATAGCCTATTGGCCCCAAGGTGATGCAATTTGTCTCTTTTTTACGGCAATGACACCCTTTAACAAAGTAAACCCACTAGGTCAGTTTACAAACGTTGATTATGAAAGCGTGTTTAAGCAAATTCGTTCAGGAATGCCGATTGTTCTAAAGGAAAAGCCTTAATCCGCAGAATATTTCTTCTGATTGAGTGGTTTAAGTAATCTGTTTTTAACACACAACTGTGCCACGATCAGATGTAAAAACAAAACAACACCATACGAACCCGATTTCGCTAGCCGTAGTTGCTGTTGTCATCCTGTTAATCTGGCAAAGTTCAACCCTTTTTCTTCCAATCAATGGTCCATTTGACATAATCTTTTCTTGGGTCGCAGTGGCAGGAGCCTATCTATCCCAATCGTTGATGTCGGTTTCAATCCCAATAATCACTATTTCTATCATTTCCTCCATTGGTATTTACATCGCCTTTCGCTTCTTAACGCTAATAAAATGGAAAAGGCTGCTTCGAACACTGCAAGGTTATTTGAATATGTCATCTCAAGAATTGCAAAACAAGTTTCCCATTCGAGGTATTGAAGTAACAAGTTTACCATTTTTGCAACCAGTGTTTGATTCGGATAGGATAGGAGACCATTTCTTTGCATCTAACAGTGATAACCCATACCAGTTTTCTCATTGGGTTGCGCTTAATAATAAACTAAAAGAAGTAGCATTTGACGTTAACATTGACTCTGAGGTAAAAATCAGATTTTGGGTGCCAAAAAATGTAGGAACAGATGATTTAGATTTATTATATTCTAGCCTTAAGACGAATTGTATTGATTTTGAATTTCAGCAAGCACCCCATACAGCTGTCACCGATATTTTTGGTTCTAACCCCTACCATTCTTCTGTTCAAGGAGATTACATCAAATTTGGTGACGAGTGTGTTTCAGTTGTGTTAGTGGAAGGATTCCCACACTCCTCCTTTGAAGGACATCAAATTGACCGTTTAATTCATGCTATTCTTGATAGAGATATTCGTGCAAGTTTTATCGTAAACTTTGCACCTGCAAAGAATCCCACAAAAAGTGAACAGGAGAATTCAGTTGAATCAGATCCAAGAAATACCGATTGGGGATCCATAACCCTGAAGAGATGGAACCAAACCGCCCAAGAAGAACTCTCGTTTGGATTTTGGAAGGTATCTGCTTATCTTGTTGTTAGAAGCAATGATGATAGCACCCACTTGTCTAAAGTAAAAAGCGCAAAGATTATTCTAGAAACAATATTTCTTAATCCTTTCAATCCAATTCAAACAAGGATATTAAAAGGCCATAAACTTCAACGGGCTTTAACAAAAATCATTCATAGAAAAAGAATCGGAAAAACTGGGCTTCTATCTAGTAGACAGCTTTCGTATTTTGTACATTTCCCGAAAGAAGCGCAGCCAGGATACACCCGTAAACATTCTCCTATCTTTGAATTGCCCCCGCAAAAACAGACACAAATCCAATTATTCCAAGTAATGAAAGGAAATCGAGAATTATATCCGGCTGGAATTGATCTTACACATCTCACAACCCATATGGTTGTAGCAGGTCAGACAGGGAGAGGAAAAACCCGATTTGTTGGCAATCTAGTAAAGCAAATTCAAAGAACCAGAAATGTAGGAATTACAATATTTGATTGGAAAGGCGAGTATCAAAGTCTTATGCGCACAACTTACAAAATCGGTTTAGATAATTGTCCTTTGAAAATCAATCTCTTTGAAACACATGGATTTGATGATATTGAACAATATGTTCAAAATTTGGTGGCACTTTTTCGAGAGATGTTAAAATCAGATTTAGAAAATGGTCTTTCAAGTCAAATGGAACGGATCCTAAGAGAATCGTTGATTGAATATCTTAGCCGAGGTGTAGGCAATTATGAAGAATTTGAAACCTTTTTGTCATCATGGATATCACAAAACAAAAAACGCTTCTCAAATCCTGAATCATCAACTGCAGGACTCATTAACCGATTTGGTATTTTCTTTAGAGGACGATTAGGATACGTTTTCAATACCTCTGTCACAACCGTTGATTTCGAAACCTTTCTTGCTGATCAAGTTTGCTTAGATCTCTCTAACTTGGCAGCATATAACAAAGAGGATGCCAGATTATTTCTTAATGCCCTGCTTCTCGTGATTAGAACCTATCTTTTTCGTAGCTTCAGTAGTCAGCTAAGATACTTAGTGATAGCAGAAGAGGCCCAATATATTGTACCAGAAGTATTTACAAAACGAAGTAGTGCTGACGCAAGCCCTGTTGAAGACATTACATTGTTCCAACGTGCCTACGGCGCAGGTTTAATCGCGGTTACCACCAGACCCAGTCTAATAAGTCGTAATATTCTAGCAAACAGTAGTTCGAAAATTTTCTTTCAGTGTCCTCTCGATTCGAATCTGGTGGGTGAAACAATCAACTTAACAAATGAACAACGCCAATTCATTTCTTTAATGCCCGAACGAATTGTAATAGCGCATCTTCCCTGGTTTGAACATCCTTTCAAAGCCAAAGTATCATCGTTTACTTTTCCCGAACCAATTATTATCAGGCAAAAAGAAGATACTTCTAATCCTCCCTCCTCGAAATTAATCAACCCAGACACAGAAAAGTTAACTAAGTCTGAAATCACCAATCTCAGTCCCCTAGAACGGCATTTCCTTGATTTGGTCTGCACGACTCTTCATGAACATCGAATTCTCCACCGAATTTGTAATGTCAATGAACAAATTGTAATTGATTTGACTCGACAACAAATCTTAATCATGTTTTTTGAAACTGAAGAACAGCTATCACAAGCAAACCTGACTGAATTCTCACAAAGAGAAGCAGCGATACTCATACTTTGTCCACCTAGAATTAAATCAAGGTTTCAGAAGTATCTGATTCTCAAAACAACCAATTATGGGCAACACCAAAAAATAATCTCAAAAACCTATCTTGCATCGTTAACCCGACAAGAAATCCAAAAGGTTTGCCGATATCTAGTTACTGGCCAATTACAGAAATTCTCCATAGATAACCAAACGAAAACACAAAACCAATTACTACTTTCAGACATTGTTTCCAATTGATGAACAAGATTGAGGGGTTTTAATTTCTCTTTCCAAGAAAGAGAATAGAATGAAACACAAAAAACCATTGATTTCCTTATTTGTAGTTCTATTATTAACCACTTCAATTTCATTTAGTAATCCAGTGTTAACTCAGGATTGTTTCGTCCAAATAGTCTCTGTTAGCATAAACAAATCCTCATTAGAAATCGGAGAAAATCTCCAGGTTGATATTATATACGATTTATTTTATGAACCCCTAGATCCACTTGGAATAGGTTCTGTGAGCGTCATAATTAGTATAGAAGGAGAACACGACTTCATTGCACAACATGATTTTTCTGACCTAGGACTCAACGTATACAAAGTGGCAACACTGGATATTAGTCCCCATCACTGGGCACCTAACGGAACTGGACAAATTGGAATCGTCCGAGTTGAAGGATGGGTTCAAGATTCTTTTGGATCAATGACTGACTCAGTTGAGTACCCGGTTACTATTCTGCAAAGCTCCCTCATCATGGAACTCTCATCACTCCCCTCCTCAATTATCTACCATGAAATTATTAATTTTACAGGCTTTCTTCGAAATCCGAATAACTCTACACTTCCAATTCCCAATCACCCGATTGAAATTGTAATAATCCAAGAAGAGCAAATCATAGAATCCTATTACCAAAACACTACACTCCCCTCGAATTTCACCCAAAACATTGATACCACACTTATTGGAACAGGTGCATTCGATTGTAACATTACGGCGCTAGAAAACGATGATTATACGCAAGAAATGACTTCGTTTTCCTTTTTTGTTTCAAACGAGAATCTCACACTATCTGTAACATTAAATTCATCGGTAATCCAGACTTACTACCCTTCAATGACTAATTGCTCTGTTTTGGTAATGGCAACTCTTAATTGCCAATCATCTGGACACAGTGTTGCTGATGCGAGTGTAACTTGTAATTTAGGAAATTTCACCAAACCAATGAACCACCTTGAATTAAATCTCTTTACAGCTGATCTTCTTGGACCCTCCTACCCTGGCAATTATGCACTTGTTGTTACAGCCACCATTCCCCACCATAATTCCACCAGTTCCTCAATACCTATTCAAGTTGTACCACGCCGAGCTTCTCTCCAAGTGGAATCAAACTGCTCAGAGGCAGCATATGGTGATTTCATTCAATTGACTTTACGTGCAACCGATGAAGCAACACAAATTTCTGTAGCTAATAAAATCTGTTCTATTTTTATTTTCAATCAATCAGTTTGGAATTTATTAACACAAGTAATGTTAGATCAGTATGGAACCGCGAAATTTACTTGGCAAGCACAAAACGTAGGTGACCAAGATTTCAGATTCAAAGTGACACTTTTGGGGGATCCTGAGTACATTAACGAAGAAATTGAACACACCATAACTAACACACACGAAATTCGATTCATCCTGAACTCTACAATTCAAGTAGTTCGTCAAAGCAGTTTCAATTACTCAGTACAAATTACCACTTTGGATTTCCAACCACTTTCAAACATCAGTGTGCACTTCATTGAAATCTTAACCAATACATCATGGTGCACTGCTACTACGAATATTTCAGGACATGCGATTTTGACTTGGTTCATCGACAGTCAATACGAACTTGGAATTCATGAGTTCTCGTTAATTGCAAAAGACGAATTCACCACAATTGGTTCAATTCAGATCACGATGGTAGTATTTGAACAAACAATTTTGGAAGTAGTATAACTCTCTGAAAAGGTTTAATCTGGGAGTATCTACACAAGTAAGAGAACTAGAAGTTATAATTACTTCAAAATTATCAAGCCTATGCAAAGCCCATTAGGCTACCATAATCGGAGTGTAGTTACTCTTGAAACGTGATCAACGTTTAAGCGAATTACTACAATTAATGACTAATCCTGATAATATACGGAATATCGGGATAATTGCACACATAGACCATGGAAAAACCACACTTACGGACTCATTACTTGCCAATGCTGGAATGCTCTCATCAAGTCTTGTAGGTCAGGCGCGGGCATTAGATTTCCTTGAAGAAGAGCAACGTCGAGGAAACGTCAAAGCGAAATATCGCAGACGCCTCAGTAACGATAAAATCGGCTAACATTTCACTACTCCACGATTATCAAGGAAACCGCTATGTGGTCAATTTAGTTGATACACCAGGTCATATCGATTTCAGTGGGAAAGTTACTCGAGCTATGCGCGCCATTGATGGCGCAATCGTTGTTGTAGATGCGGTTGAGGGGGTAATGGCTCAAACCGAAAGTGTGATTCGACAAGCAATCAAAGAGCGGGTTCAACCAGCCCTTTTCATTAACAAGATTGATCGGTTAATTCGGGAGTTAAAGCTTTCAGCAAACCAAATTCAGGATAGGTTAACAGACATAATTCAAGAAACCAATATGGTCATCAAAACTGCCTTTGAATCACAGAATGAGTTAGATTGGACTGTAAGCACTCAAGCCAACACCGTTGCTTTTGGTTCTGCACTGCATAAGTGGGCTTTCACCGTTGAACGAATGAAGAAAGCCGAACTTCATTTTAAAGATGTAATCGACAACTATCAGAACGATAAAGTCGAAAATCTAAGCACCTTACTTCCTATTCATTTACCAATATTGGATATGATTTTAGATCGCCTTCCATCACCGAAGAAAGCACAATCATATCGCACCCAACACATTTGGAAAGGTGATATTAGTTCCCCTGCTGGAGATGCACTGCTAGGATGCAATCCTGAAAGCCCTCTTGTGATCGGTATAACAAAAATCGTTACAAAATCAAAGCATGGTCTAGTGGCAGTCGGTCGTATCTTCTCAGGAACCATTAGAAAAGGAGCTCATATTCGAGTTCTGCCATCAGAACAGCTTCATAAAACTCAGCGAATAACATTGTTCATGGGTTCTCGACAAGCCGTTATCCCTTCTTTGAGTGCAGGAAATATATGCGGTATAATAGGCCTCGAAGAAGTCCAAGCAGGTGATACCATTACTGGGCAACATATCCCCCAGGGTATGGTTCCGTTTGAAGAAATCACATATGCTAGCGAACCCGTAGTGACCATAGCCATCGAACCAAAACGCCCTAGAGAACTACCACGATTACAATCTCTCCTTGAAATGATTACAAAAGGAGATCCCAATTTAGTTTTTTCAGTTAATGAACAAACTGGTGAGAATCTACTCTCAGGTTTAGGTCTTCTACATTTGGAAATCGCCTTGAAAGATGTCGAAACGTTAGGAGTTCAAGTGGATGCTTCTGAACCAATCGTATTATACCGTGAAACACCAAAAACCAGCAGCATATTACCTGAAATGCATCAGAGTCCAAACGGGCAAAATGAAATACGGTTAGAAATCCACCCACAAGAAGCTGAAATTATGAAAAACAACATAGTACATACAGATACGCGAAGTAACAGACTCACACTTCATCCAACAACTACAATACCAGAATCAGTAGAAGAATCAATAATTGCTGGTTTTAATTGGGCTTTGGAAAGGGGACCTCTCTGCTTAGAGCCTGTGAGCCACACGCTAATTAAAATCCTTGAATTAAAAATCAGTGATATTGTGGCTGAGCGAGGGCGCGTAGAACTGATGTCCATGGTTAAGGAAGCAATTTTCAAAGCCTTCGAATTAGCATCAATGACCCTTCTTGAGCCCATATACACTATACAGGTCGTAGTGATGAATGAATATTTGAAAAGTATTACAGGAGTTATCATTGCAAAGCGTGGTAAAGTCGAACGGGTTGACCACAAAGGGACAATGATAACACTAACAGGTTCGTTACCTGTAAGCGAGTCATTCGATTTAGCTGATATTATTCGATCAAAATCTTCTGGGAAAGCGATATGGCAAACAAAGTTTTCCCATTGGCAAGCTGTGCCCGATCAACGTGCTAAAACCATTATATCAGACATTAGAAGAAGAAGAGGTCTACGTTGAGGAGTTGTAAAAATGGTTCTTCGAATTTCCGTCATTGGAAGCAGTGGAAAAATTCCACCCAACCTAAAAAAGGTTGCAGAGAGAGTTGGTCAAGAAATTGCTCGTAGAGAAGCCATCTTGATCACCGGGGGAAGAGATGGTATCATGGAAGCTGCCTCTAAAGGCGCTAGAAGTGAGAAAGGAGTGGTAGTAGGGATTTTACCAGAAGATACTGAAGTTAGGGCAAATCCTCATGTTAACATTGCCATTACAACAGGAATTGGATTCGCCCGTAATTACATCAATGTCGTCTCTAGTGACGCAATTATCAGCATCGCAGGTTCAGGAGGAACATTAAGCGAAATCGGTTACGCGATTGCACTTCAAAAGCCCTTAGTTTTATTAAAGGGAACCGGAGGCGTTACTGACTTGATAGCTAACAACCACACGTTGTTTCCCAATGCAATAATCCATATATCGGAAACCCCATCCGATGCAGTCAATTTGGTATTTACTTATTATCTAAAATGAATAAGGAACGTTGCAGACGATTAGCCAAAAATAAATTGCCAAGGTGGGTTAAAGGCTAGCCATTGCATTGCGATAAACAGTACAATTCCCCCTATGACCATATTCTTTCCTTTTTTTGGATCCCAACCAGTAAACCAGTAAATGAACCCTAATGCAATTAATAATGCCGCAGCAAATGTTCCGATTAGAAGAACAAGACCCCAACCTGTAATTAGATAATAAGTTAATTGTTCGAGGAGTTGTTGGAGCGGAAGACTCGGTCCCTGGAGAATGAACGTTTGTTTCACCCAATCTTTACTTACGAGGAGATACAAAAACTCCCAAAAAGGAAGAGAATTAATATCAACATACAATTACAGTCAAAATAGTGAGGAAAGTATGTGGCGGTTAACTAGGAGTGATGCTGTCACTTTCTGGTCTAATGAAATCGTTGCTAAGAGACTAGCAAGATACCGGTCAATAATTGATTTACAAACTCCTGCTAGATACCTAATTGCTCGTAACATAACAGCGGACTATAACCCCTCTGAAACACTTTCAAATCTTTGGAAAATTCATAACAAAACACAAAAGAAATTCCAAAAAAAATATTCTCAAATCAGAAATGAAGCATTCGAAGACCAAGAAGAAACCTCTTCCCCTTCCTTTCTTGATTTAAAGGCAGCAATTGCAGATAGAATCCTCCAACAGTGTCATTTTTGTGAACGCCGTTGTAATGTAGATCGTACATCAAAGCTAGGATATTGCAATGTAGACCACACAAGTTATTTGTCCTCAGCATTTCTTCACACGGGCGAAGAACCCCCCCTTGTTCCGTCAGGTACAATATTTTTCAGTGGATGCAACTTTCGATGTGCCCATTGTCAAAATTATGATATTTCATGTAACCCCACCAACGGAAGCAAAGTTTCACCAACACAATTAGCCAAAATTGCAGATGAATTAGCATCACGGGGTGCAAAGAACATTAATTATGTCGGTGGTGATCCAACTCCCCACCTGCACACAATTCTCACATCTTTAAAATTGCAACAATTCAACATCACACAGCTTTGGAATTCTAATATGTATTTATCTATGGAATCAATGGACCTTCTTAGGGACATCATCGATTTTTGGCTACCTGATCTCAAATATTTCTCAAACCAATGTGCTGAGAGAATCTCCGATGCGCAAGATTATCCTGCAATAGTCACTCGCAACATTAAGTTTGCATATGAAAAGGGGACTAAGGAGATGATTATCCGAGTTTTGGTATTACCTAACCACCTACATTGCTGTGTAATTCCTATTCTAGATTGGATAGCTGAAAACACGCCTTTGGCCCTAGTCAATATAATGGCACAATATCGACCTTTATGGAAAGTGTTAGAAAAACCTGAAATCTATAAAGACATCTCACATCGCGTTAGTAGCGATGAAATGCATCAAGCCTATGACCATGCAAAAGCACTCGGTTTAGAATTTAGGTCAGTGAGCTAGATGTTCGATTGATTCAATTTTTTGTGGGGTTTTTGAGCCCCAGCCATCAATCTCCTGATGTAGGCCTATGCAAATAGATTTGGACTTGGTAGCTAAGCATCTGAAATGCAAGCCGTGGCGGAAAATATCCAATCAGGTCATATCATCAGCAAGCCAAATACTAGACCATTGGTTGCCTCCAATATTACCAAACCTAGTTAAAGAAGACTTTCTGGAATTCTTTAAAAACAAATTATCGGGAAAACTGGGGTGGCTTCGCAGCTGCGTTGATTCATCCTTTACAAAATTCAAGGTTGAATTCGGGCTAGGCGGATACCGTGGTTTACCTGACTTTATTGACTGGGATAACAAATTGGATGGCCAATTTCTTGAACACATGCTTCCTTTACTTCAATCCATTGCTGAATGCACAAATACACCAATTACTACCGCACAATTCTTCATGCTCGCAACTGAGCTTTGTAAGTTCAGCAATTTTCCCTTAAGTTCCCTTGATGTCAGCATCATCAAAACCTTCAGCCAAATGCCAACAATTACAGTTCCTGCACTCGCCAGATTACTAGGCAAATCTTACAAGAAAGTAAGGAACCGATGGAAGCGTTTACAGAGACTAGGTATATGTAAGATTCAAGCCAAGATCAACTATCCCATTTTGGGATTAATTCCAGTTATTATCGAACTTTATGATTCGAAAAGCGCAATAAGAAGCCCTTATCTAGTTTCACGGCTCGAACTTTCTGGGGATTTAAGATGCAGATTTTTCATGATGGCAGTCCCCGAAAAAGAGCTTAGCACACTTTCACACTTTCTTGATTCCCATTTTGGAACAACTCACACACTATATGTGGTTAAAGATTTAGGACAGATAGTAGAATTCACACATTATCATATTACCAAAGAAGATTGGAATATCGATTGGAAGAAATTACTTATTG
>JBHLQC010000003.1:0-40550 GCA_048885185.1 Candidatus Odinarchaeota archaeon
GCATCAGCAACCTCATCATCAACGATAACAAGGGCTTCTTCTCCCACATCTATTGAACTCATACCCACACGAATGGCTACCCGTAATCCAAGGGCTTCGTATTTTTCTCGATACTCATGGTACTTCTGGTTTGCCAAGGCTACTAGTGGTGAAAGGTAGATGTAGGTTTTTCCTTCCATTGCTGTCTTCAGTCCAGCAAGCTCACCTACCAAAGATTTCCCGCTAGTTGTATCTGAGACAGTGAGTAAGGATTTTCCTTCTAATAGCCCAGCATCAGTGGCTTTCACTTGGATAGGTAGGAGATACTCAATTCCATATTTTTGAAGAACATCAACAAACTCGGAAGGGATTGGTAGTGTGTTTATCGGAATTTTTTCTTCAGGTTCTTTGACAGCTTGGACTTGGTCATATAACGTCATGGCTGGATTTTGACTAGGACGAAACTGGGAAGAAAGAAACGAAGCTACTTTCTCAACTGATCGTAATCGACGTAACATCGTTTCCAAACTACTATATGCCTGCTTTGATACTTCGATATCCATGGCTTGAAGACGATTTCCTAACTCTCGTGAAGCACACTTGTAGCAAACTGGTTGACCTTCGAGCTGATAGACCTGTTGGCGATTGAGCAGAGTCAATCGACTATCTGTAATACATGAACTGCATGCCCGGACGAGAACCGGCTCCTTCACACTGAAATCTCGCAGCATCCCTTTCAATTCCGTCAGAAAGGGAAATCGCGGCTGTCTTGGAATCGCAATATATTCAGCATTTCTCACCCAATTCACGAATGTGCGAGGATCAATCGGGCGAACGCCACCCTTCTGTACCAACCACAACTTGGCAGGTCGTAACCGTCCTTCGTCCATGCGAAACTGTATTCGCGCCCGTAAAATTGGTATAGACGGTCGTTTGGGTCGAAAGACTACACAAAATGCTGATAACTCCCGCTTTTTCTCAGGAAAAAGAGCTAAGCCAAACGGAGGTTTTAACGGACGCATTCCCAAACACTAATCAATCAGCTTTCGCTGAGAACAACAGGCAACGCTTATTAGTCTTCTCTTACGTTTAGATAGCAGGGGTTCAGAGAATGCGCCAAATCATTATCTTTCCGGGCATCCTGTCACTCATTTTGAGTAAGGCTGCTCGCGCCGGTCGAACTGAAATTGGCGGCTTTCTCATTGGCAAAATAGAACGTAACCAGTTGATTATTACAAGGGCTACTTTTCCCCGGCAAATTGGAACAAGTACCCGTGTTACAATCAATGATGTTGACATGGCGCTTCTTGCTGAAGAGCTGGCTGAACGAGGGGCGGGCGAAGTAATCATTGGTTGGCATCATACGCACCCTGGGCTGGGCGTGTTTTTGTCCGGAACTGATGTTTCAACACAACGTCGTTACCAAGCCTTTTTCCCTGAAGCCGTTGCCATGGTAATGGACCCAATCAAATTTTCTGAAACACTGAATCTTGAAGACTTAGATCTTCGAATTTACCGTGTCAAAAATGGAAAACCCGAAGCCCTAGATTATGTGTATGCACATGACCCAGCAAAAATAATCCCTGATCTGTTCGAAATCATGCTAACGCTTGAAGAACCCGCTCATATGATATTTGAAGACACCTGGTTTGAAAAAATGCTTCGAGAAGTCTTAGGAGAGCCGCTAACTGCACCAGAATTTACTCAAGAACTAGGGAATTTCATAGAAGCAGCTGTTGCCTTTGGCACTGTTATATTCCTTTGTATTTTCATCGCTATTTCATTAATGGGACTATTCATCTAATATTATTTAGAAAAATACCTACTTCTCCTCGATACCTCGTCGTAAGAGTAAAGGCACATCACAATTCTGAAGATAAAATTGATTAGCGGATTTACTCGGGTTCGTCGAAGCCAAGAGCTTTCAAAGCCGCGAGAATTGCCTCTTTGTCATCAACAGAAACGTCGTCGACTTCTGAACTTGCCTCTGAGACGCTAACGGTTTCAAGTCCTGGCTCCTCAACAGGGGCAATGGTTGGGGAAGTTGGTTCAGTTTCTGCCAGGATTTCTTCCGAAGGCTCAGGTGCCATTTCGTGTGCAACGGGCTCTTCGGTAATTCCAGGTTCAGCAGTCTCTTCGACTTCTGCAGTGGATTCTGTTGTTGCAATGGGCATCTTACGGAATCCCATAAGCTGATCAGGTTCAAGGGGATGGGTTTCCATAATCTTAGTTACTTTCGTTGCATAGATTTTCATTAGTCCAATGTAGTAGCCAAGGCGGATTTGATCTCTACTTGCTCCAACTAAGAGAGTTTCAGGGGTCCCGCGCATAATTATTGTAAACCCCTTATTTCCCCTAAGTATTACTTCGGAGAGAGTTCCTTGGCTGAGTTGCCGCAGAGTTTCTTCTCCAACATTGACAAGTGTGGCGGTTGCAGCAGAAAAGATGTCGGAATCCACATCACCACTAACCGCACATGCAAGACGAATACCCTCCCGGGTAACAACAGCGAGAGCTTCAAGCCCCGTTGATTGTTCGATTCGTCGCATTAAATCCTGTAAATCCTTGAAGGGAGTCTCAGCCATCGTCCAATACACTCTCAGAACGTGTCTAGTGTTTTCTTCTCTTCGTTTCCTATATCAAGGTTGCTGTAGCAGTGACTTAGTTTTTTGGAACTTTGCGAGGGTCGAAAACAACTACTGAAAAAAGATTACTTTCAGTTTCCTCTACCAGCAGAGTGTTTGCTTGAACGTATTGGGGTTTATATATGTTCTAAGAAAGTCGCAAAGTGGGACAATCAACTATGACGGCCTCTGTCGACGCGCTCTTTAATTTAAACTATCTGCCAGCGAGGCTTTTGCATCGGAATCAAGAACTAGCCACCCTCTCAAACCTTTTTTGTCAAGAAGACACTTCCACACAGCCACTAAACATACTAGTCCATGGAAGCTTTGGCATTGGACGAACAACACTTCTCCGATACTTCGGGGTACACGAGTTGACAACATTTAGTCGTCCATTTATTGCCTTTCACCATAAACACACTCATGAAATCGTTACTGACACGCTACTTGCTTTATCCCCTTCTCCCTACACATCAACCTCGATACCTGAACAATGGACTTTAATCAAACGATTAATTCGCAAGGCTGAAACACCTCTGGTGTTTACTCTTGATGATGTTGACTTCCAAACCACTGAAATTTATGGAAAGTTCCTTCAGCTCTGCAAGGAAAATGGCGTTTCTTCGATGGCAACCGCTCCGCGATATTTTCCACGCCAACTAGAATCTGAAACATCACGGTATCTTGACGTTTCCCTTGAATTGGAACCTTTTAGTGATCAACAATTACTTGATATCGTCAGACACCGCGTTGCAGAAATATACCCTGAGCCAGTGCCAGCAGAAGTAACTGAATTCATGGCGGATTTGATTTGCATGCTAGATTTCCAACGACCTGCGACCGCTGTGGATTTGTTACAAAATCTACACCCTTTAATCTCTCAGACCAACGAAATTACAGCTGAGAAGATTCGCAGAGCCTGTTTAGCTTCCAGAACTTTGCATTATGATTTTTGGAGCGGACATCTCTCAAGTTTAACAGAGTTAGATGCTACTACCGTTCTTCTGCTTCAGGCTGTAGGACAATACTTCATCAATCATCCTGGACAAATCTACGTAACAAAACCAAGTTTATTCAGACAATATCAACAAGTTTCTGAAGGAATTGGACTCCAGCCAACCGCTTCACAATTTTCCCGAGCTCTAAATATTCTACTCTTTCAAGATCTCATTCTCCGCTCACGTTATACTGCAGAAAATTACTTTACGTTGCTCCCTGCAGAAGGTTACTTAGAAATCGTTGAGCTCCTTCTCGGAGATTACCAACCAGAACAGTAGGTCCTAGTGCAGGAGGGAATTTACAAACGTGGTTGTTGAGTGACTATTGCACGGGCAAGAAGCCGGGCTATTCGAATAGGTTCTGGGACTCCTCCAAAGCGGGTTAAACGTTGTATGACGTCCTTAACAGTATCCCAATTGCAGCCAACGAATTGCACAAAAACAGTAGACTTTGTGTTCAATGCTAAGGGTTGCATAGGCCCGTTTCGGCAGGCTATCTTCCATCGTGTTTTCCAATCTGAAGGGAATGTGGATTTAAGGTGAGTCTGTAAATCCTCGTGAGGTTCCTTTGTGATGCTAATTACTGGGAGTTGGGTCTTTTGGTGTATCCTTGGCAAATCAACAATATTGTATCCTGCAATTACACTACCATGTAAAAGAATACCATTTAGATCATCTCTGCTCAAATGGCGAACCATTGCAATTACTGCATCTGATGCATCCATTCCGCGAACGGTTGTCTCTCCATAGATCATTCCATCAATAATCAAATCTGCTCGCATCACAACTCCGCCAAGGATGGATTGTTTTGCTCCCGACACTCCGCTTTCGGCTATCCCCAGAAATCGGGCTGCTGGTTTTTCGAGTGACGATTTTGTGGTCAAAGATGAACGCCACTCTAAAATGGCGTCTTATCTAAGAAAAAGGGAATGGGTGGAAGAGAAGTGCTAGGCTGGAGCATTTAACTTTTTACCTGGATGCTCTGCCTGCCATTCCTCCACCGGAATAGCGAATTGCTTTTCGATTTTTGCGCGGTGCAAAGAATTGTTTGCACAGAATGGTATAATCCGTCCATCGGGAATCGCGTAATGAATTCCACAGCGTTCAACACGTTCAAGGTCAAAATTGTACGGATCCATGAAGTGCATCGATCCAACCATGATGATGCGTTTCATAAATTCTGCCAGTGAGTCATAGTCTTTCTTTCGCAGTAGCTTATCTGCAAGGCTGAATAACAGTCCTTTTTTCTTGAAGAACCGCATGGCACCCATGACTCCACGCATAGTTCCACGCCAACTCTTTCCTTTTTCAAAGTCTCGAGCCATTTTTTCAAGAGTTCCAAGGAATTTTTCAACCTCAACGTACTTTGTGATTGGTGCCCAAGTGCCATCATCTTCGATGACAATGAATGTTGCCATTCCGCAAGCAGGATGTTCTGAAAATTCTACCATAGGTGATCCTGCACGAGCACCAAGCGCGCGTGACAGTGGCATTACAAATGGAACGGGATACCAGTCGCTTTGCTTGATAAGACCGTCGGTTTGCTCTTCAGCAAGACGTGTTAAATCAGGGATTGTAATACGCATCTCTGCCCGTTTTTCAGCATCAATACGCCCTGTTATGGCTACGGGCTGAAAATTAATGCATCGCACAATATCACTGTTTTTGACAGCAAAACGAATAATATCACCGATTTGATGATCGTTGACTCCTCGAACTAGAGTTGGAACTAACACAATGCTATGAAGACCTTCTTCACGACTTCGTTCAAGAGCTTTCAGTTTCTGAGATAATAAGTTTACACCACGAGCTGCGATGTATGGCTCTTTTGTTACGCCATCAAACTGCATGTAAGCGGTACTCAAACCCGCTTCAACCAGTTTCTTCGGATATCCCTTTTGGGCTAGTAATAGGCCATTAGTGGCAATCTGAACATGGGGGAAACCCACATCTTTGGCCATTTTAATAATTTCAGGAAGATCTGCGCGCATAGTCGGTTCACCTCCAGCAAATTGGACTGCTGGTGCTGGCACCGGTTCATTAGCGCGTAGGTTTTCTAACATCGATTTGATTTCTTCTAAGCTTGGTTCAACTATATAACCTGCTTTACCTGCATGTGCAAAACAAATTGGGCATTCAAGGTTGCAGCGGTTGGTGACATCGATGAGAGCTAAGTTAGTGTGGGTTTTATGATTTGGACAGAGACCACAGTCATTGGGGCATTGGTTGACAGTTTCAGTACGTGGATTATCGAGGCCAATACCCTTGTAAGCAAATTCGAAGGCACGTTTGAACTCGGACGCACTGGACCAATACGTATCCTTGTATTCGCCATGTTCTTTACATTCTTTTTTCATCATGACTTTGCCGTCTTCTTCGTAGACGGTGGCCTCAATGACGCAGAAGCATTCGGGGCAAATGGACTTGGTGGTGTAGGGTAATTCTTTAGGGGGCATTTTTTCCATTGTATTTAGTCGCTCCTTTGTGGTTACCACTCAAGAGTGGTGATTTTGTATTGTTTCGGTCAGGAGTTTCTTAAAAGGGTTTTCCGAAATCTTCGAGTAGGAAAAAGTTAGTTTGTGTGAGGAGAAAGCGTTTTTAATAATATCCTGATATATGTCAGGGTATGTCCCGGGTAATACGCTTGCATTTGGTTTCAGTCAAACTCCCCAAGGCCTATGTCAAAGGCCTCGATACGCTGGTTGATCGAGGAACCTATCCAACGCGAAGTGAAGCAATACGTGTGGCTATTCGCGACCTACTTAAACGTGAACTCTGGATTTCCGGTTCACCCCTAACTATGCTTCGAACGCCTGAAGATTAATTTCCCTTACCCATGTATCAGCGTTCGCGCGTCCCTTGGATAAACTCTTCAACTTGCCGTTTCGCAATGTTGTCTTCAACTTGTTCAGGAGGGTGTTTAAAGGAGTAGCTGGAGATGCTTAGTAAGGGTCCACTAATACCACGATCTAAAGCAAGCTTCGTTGCTCGGATAACGTCTGCCACGACTCCTGCGCTATTCGGTGAGTCTTCTACCGATAGCTTCAGCGCTATGCTAATTGGCATCCCACCCCATTTCTTTCCTTGGGCATGGATGTAACAAACCTTTGTGTCATCAAGGAAAGGAACGTAGTCGCTGGGTCCAATTCGGGTGGGAACAGGATAATCAAGGATGCTGGTTACTGCTTCAGTCTTACTGATACGCTTACTTTTCAAACGATGCTCTGCCAGCATATTCTCAAAATCAGTATTTCCACCGATATTGAGCTGATAGGTTTCATCAATTTCCACACCCCGATCAGAAAGAAGCTGGGCAATCACTCGATGCAGAATCGTAGCACCAACCTGGCTTTTGATGTCGTCTCCAGCCATAGGAAGACCTGCTTGGCGGAATTTCTCCTGCCAACCACTATCTGACACAATGAACTCAGGAATGCAATTAATAAATCCGCAACCAGCATCGAGAGCCGCTTGGGCATAATAGCGCGATGCTTCAGCACTTCCGACAGGAAGAAAATTGATCAGAATTTCTGCGCCAGCTTTTCGTAGCTCCTCTGCAACGTCAACTGGCTTCATCTCCTTCGAATCATACACATCAAAGGAGCCTTTCATGTGGTCGGCAACGCCATCTAAAATGGGCGCTGGTAACACCTCAACTCCTAACTTGGGAACCTCGGCAAATTTGATAACTACGTTAGGGTGTACGAAAATTGCCTCACTGATGTCTTTTCCAATTTTGCCAGCGTTAACTTCGAAGACTGCTACAAACTCTATGTCTTTGGGCAGATACCCACCAAAGGAAGGGTGCATAAGTCCTGAAACTCGTTCCTCTTTTCCTGTAACGCCTTTGTAATAGTAGATGCCTTGAACAAGGCTAGATGCACAATTTCCAAGCCCTGCGATGGCGACTTTAATGGGTCCCATGATAACCGCCTACATGTAATAGTTTATGGTGATAAAGTATATGTGGCGATTAAGTCGCGTGCACCATTTAAGCATTTCTCCTCTTTCGAACAAAAAGCCTGCTGGAGGCAGCAAGTTAAAATCGGTGAATTCTCCTTAACGCTAGCGAGCAGCCATGTCATATATCTCTTATCAAACCCGAAGGTCTAGTATTCTTCTTCCACTTCTTGTTTCTATCGGGATGATTGCCTACTTTTTAGTACTTGTATTTGCCTTTTCTAATCTCCACCTTGTCTTTCCCGACTTTCCTCAACCTCCTCTATCCAGTGCGCTTCGATATTTTATCCTTCCAGTAGCCTTCTCATTCCCCTGGATCCTCTTTGTCTTCATATTCCGGGAACGAACAATTAATGCCACGGAAATCATGAATCTAAAGGGAAATCTCATTCCTCTCAGATGGCGAATGCTGTACGGTTTCAATACTCTGATAATCCTCGGCTTTTTCATCTTCCCATTCATCTCTCCTCCACTCGGAATTTTTGCTGCCCTCGTATTGGCCTACCGCCTTGTACATCGGTCTGAAAACATATGGCAAAAAAGTCCAGGCAAACGAATGGGCTACACTCTGATTCTATTCATCCTCTTGGCTGCTGTTCCTGTCTATTTGACCATAATCTGGTTTCAATACATATTAGCCGTTGTTGGCGCTATGTTGGCTGGGTGGATTTTCTTCTTCGATCCATTATACTTCACGTCACTTTGTATCGTCAACGCTTTGTCATTAGGTGCACTCCTCGCACTCTCATACGGCACATTAGATGACAAAGGGAAGGTCACATACAGCGACAGCAAGAAGATGTGGTATATTTGGTTTGGACAACTCATCATCATAATTGTCCAATGGATTCTTCTCAATCCTTTCCCCTTTTTCTATAACATATGGGGATTCACCTTTGCTGCACCTGATCCCATAGGGTTTGCAGGTAATTTAGGAAATATCTCCTACATCAACTACATCTGTTTAGGTATCATTGCCATAGTATATCTTGTTCGATTCATCCTTCGAATTGGAGGCCCCTTGCGGTTATCAATCATCGGTATCCTTTTTGCCTCTGCATTTCTTATCGTCGAAATCCTGTCTACCTTATTCATTGTACCAGGAAGTGTAATTCGACCGGTTCTAATTATCGGATCAAGCCTGATATTCATCATTGCCTTCACAATCAGCTTCTTCGCAGCCCCCGATCAACTCATCGAGAAAGATGAACTGATTGAAGAAGAGAGCGACCGCTTGGAAGAACTAGCTTCTGAAGAAGCTGAAACTGCAACTGAAGAAACTGAAGAGACTACAACTGAAAGCTAACCGATTACACATTGCGGAGAAATGCGGGGACTTTTGATAGTTCAATTAGAGGAATGTAAAGCCATTTCCGGTCAAATGTTCCCGAAGCGTAATCCCAAACTTCCTCAGGATCAGACTTGTATTTGATAAAAGGCCCCTTTGGTCCCTTGTCGAGTTCTACATACAAAAATAGTGGCAAACCTTGCAATTCCCAGTAGCCAGGAAGTGAAGTAAATGTACCCATGATGTGTTTATTTCCACGTTTGAAGTGGAGAATTGTTGCTGTTCGTTCTCTAACAGCCCAAAAATGAACGAGGCGAACAAGATTGTTAAGATCTTTGATTTTCATGAGAACTGCGGGTTTGAAGTCAAAGTCAGTCAAAGTAATCAACCTTGCGTCATAATCAATTCTTGAAAATAAAGCCTTTGCTTGGATGAAGGTTAGTACCAGCATTTTTGAGGATGTATGCAAAAAGCTAATTTGCAATGGAATTTCGAATTGCGTGCGCTCAGATGGATGTTGCATTGGGAAATAAAAAACAAAACTTGGAGCATGCAGCGGAGATTATGAAGGAGGCCGCGGGTCGCAAAGTTGATCTTATTGTTTTTCCAGAGCTCTTCACAACAGGTTATTGTTTGGATCAGGCAAATGTCCTTGCTGAACCACCCAAAGGTCATTCCATTGAACTGCTTCGTGATTTGGCGGGTCGATTTCGGATATTCATTGTTGCAGGTAGTATACTTGAACGTCGAGACCAGGATATCTACAACACATGCCATTTGATAGGAAAAGATGGGAAATTGCTTGGGTATTATGACAAAGTTCATCTATTTCCCCCCTTCGAAGAACCTCGTTACCTAACTGCTGGAACAAGAGCTCCGATATTCAAAACTAGTCTGGGAATATTTGGGTTGATGATTTGTTTTGACCTCCGGTTTCCTGAGATAGCTCGTGAGTTGACGATTAATGGGTCGCAAATCATTTTTTGCCCTGCAGAGTTTCCTGCAGAACGGATAGCAGTATGGGCAACTCTATTACGGGCTAGAGCGATTGAAAATCAAGTGTTTGTGGTGGGTTGCAACCGAACTGGGAGTGATGGCAAAACCCTCTTTGGTGGACGGAGTGCAATTATCGATCCTGAGGGTACTACCCTTTCTCAAGCTGATGATTCACCTCAGCTAATTGATGTGAAAATAAATCTTGCTGACGTGGAAGCAGTTCGCCAGAAGTTTCCGCAGATGAAGTATCGCCGCACTGAATTCTGAACAATAATTTCTGCACACAAGTCAAACCTTTAAGAAGGACAAATTCAATTTAAGGTGCTGACTATTCGCTCACTGGTGGCAAAAAACGTGTGGCGTCGAAAACGTGAAGGAGTCATTCAGGATCTGATTCTTCAGCATGCCCAAACCGTACTAAAAACGGTCCAAGCGCTTTATGACTATATCAGTGTTGTACGCAAGAAAAAACCTGACAAACGAATGGTTGAGAAAGAAAAAGAACTCGGTAAGAAAGTGTTAGAACTTGAGAGGAATGCTGATGAACTTGAAGAAAAGGTTGACGAAGAACTCTTTCGTGGTGCATTTCTTCCTGTAACGAGTAGTGATCGATTTGACTTAATCGCTTCAGTAGACGGTATAGCTGATCGTTGCGAAATTATTGTTCGTAAACTCCGTATTATTGCTGAACCAATTGAGCTAGATGTCAAGGAAAAACTCAGTGAAATGGCCAGCCTTTCTGTTAGGGCTACAGAAGTACTAGTTGAAAGTATTGAACTGATGGGCAAGGATTTTGATGGTGCCCTATCGAAAGGGCGTTCTGTGTATTCTATTCGAGAAAAGAACCGTGATGTGGAATTTGAAACACTTGAGCTGCTTGTTGACCTTGAGATGGAATGTTCAACCTTTGTGCTCTTGCATGATGTTATCCAACTACTAGGGCAGACAACAGATAGGGCTAAAGTTGCAGCTGAAAGTCTTATCTCGATGGTAATCAAATATCGATCGTAAAAATTCGTGGCAAGCTATTTCTCAGAAGAGTTCTAACTGAATTCAGCTCGACGTTTAAGATATTTTTCTCGCAGTCGTTGGTAGGTGGCTTCATCTACACCACCCGCCCGCATACGTTGTTCTAATCTGTTTAGCAGTTCATCAATGGCTTGCCGTTCTGATGACACCTCATCACTGGACATCTCATTGTTGTTCGTTGCTATCTGAGGTTTTTCGGAGTTTGTGCTGGATTGGTCCATTTCAGCAGGTGGTGTCGAATCAGAATTGGGTGAAGTGGATAAACCATTTTGTTCAAGTTGTTCCTCAAGCTTTGCCATTTCCTCTTCAATGGCGTCAAGTTGTTCTTTGACGTGTTCGTCGGTTTCCTCTGTCTCTTCCGCTCTGGTTCGGCGAGCCCGAAGGAATCTTGAACTTGACGGTGAATCCTGTTGAATACTCGAACTGGATCTAGTTGCTGAATTTGTGCTGGTAGGCGAGTTACTAACCGCTCCTGGTTCAACAACGATGGTTTCTAGCTCCGCAGCACGTTTATCTCGCCGAATTCTCGGTTGAGCACGTTTTCTGGTCACGCGCTCACCTGACGCAGAACGAGCACCTCTTGGGAGTGGGCGTCGCGGCTCTTCAGTCACAGTTGGTTGACTACGTCGGTCCAACAATAAACTCGCAGCCAAAATGGGAATCCAGGCTAGAATTACAATATTTAAGAGGCTACTTAAGCCCGGAAACATACTTTCGAGAAGACCTTGAATTACGAAGGCGTCGACGATTAAGAGGACTGCAAAGACGACAAATATTCCAATGATTGCTGATGAGCGCTTACTAGGCATGCTCTATTAGTCACCTGTGACTGACTCTTTTTTTCCCCGCTTTGAAGAAGTTAAACGTCTTCTTTCACTTTTTTCCAACCTGGCTAAATACTTGTTGCGCAACCGGTTGTATAACTGCTTTGAGATTGCGCGTTTCGCAAGCTTTTCATCCAACGCTTCAAGAAGCTGACGGACTGCAAGTTCAGACAAGTCTTCATTTTCATCGACTTGTTCTTCCACCACAGGAGCGGGCAAATCTAAAGTAAGATCAGTTATCTCAGAGTCACTTATGGGTTCCTCAGCCAGTTGACTCTTTAGCATCAGAACGCGCTTTTCAAGCTTATCAATTCTCTCTTGGAGTTTTTCTGAAGGAACCTCTCTTTTTGGTTTCTGTATTTCTTCAGGCTCCCTTAGAGTAGGAGTAATTTCAGGTAATGCTTCCTCTACTTCAGTATCAAGAAGTCTAGCTTGAACTGCGTCTATACTTCTCGATTCTTCGGTTTCAGCTGCTGTTAAGGTTGTGTCCGGAAGGGGCGAAGAAAGAGAGGGAGGAGGTGAAGGTTCATCAGAATCTTGCGTTTGATATACATAGACAATAGCGATTCCAAGAAACATGATGATTAGAGCAAAGAGGCCAATTATCGGTGAAATAAAAAAAAGTATAATGCCGAAGATGAAGGTTATACAACTGCAAACAATATACCCTGCTCGACGTTCCGGGCTCATCGGTAGTCAACATTTTCTGGCTACTTGAGAGAAATTCTCTTCTCACATTAAGTCTTGTTGTATCACCCTAATAACTAATCCTTGTGGCTTGTCTGATTTCCGATTTGCCTTGAATTTTTTTCTGGCAACACACATTTAAACACATTTTCCTGCAGAATGCTTGAGTGGTGTCCTAATATTGCCAATTTTTCGTTCAGGAAAAGTTCCTCCAGAGACACTTGAAAAACATGTCTTTCCGTATCTTGGCTCTGGAGATTCAGATATAATTCATGGTCCAGGGATAGGCAGGGATGCAGCCTTAATTCGAATAGGTCGACAAGTAGTTGTAGCCACAACTGATCCCATTACGGGGACTGTTCACAAGATTGGATCATATGTTATCCATATCTGTGCTAATGATGTAGCCACATTTGGTATACGCCCTCGCTGGTTCTTGGCTACAATCTTACTTCCTGAAAAAGCTAACACACAGGTGCTCGAAGATATCATGGCTTCAATGCATACAACTGCAAAGACGCTTAATGTGGCAATCATCGGTGGACATACTGAGGTTACGCCTGGATTGGGGCGTCCCATAATTATTGGATTTATGCTTGGTATAGCTGAAGATGAGAAGTATGTGACTTCAGCAAATGCTCAACCTGATAATTCCTTAATTCTCACTAAAGGCGTAGCTATAGAAGGAACTGCAATTCTTGCTTCTGAAAGGGCTAATGACCTCCGCAAAAAGCTAGCTGAAAATGTGATTGAACGGGCGCAACTATTCATCAAGCAACTAAGTGTTGTTCCTGAGGCAATATTAGCTATGAAAACTGGAGCAGTTACTGCCATGCATGATCCCACTGAGGGTGGGGTGGCCAATGGTATTCATGAAATGGCTGATGCATCAGGAGTTGGCTTCATAGTCGATCGTGGCGCTCTGATGATTCATGAAGAAACCCGTCATATCTGCCAAGCGCTTGAGATTGACCCGTTAAATTTGATTGCAAGTGGAGCAATGTTAATCGCTGTTGATCGTACTAAGGCGAATAGTGTCATAGACGTCCTGCAAAAGGCTGGAATCTCTGCAACTACCATTGGACGCTTAGTCGGAGATCCTAAAATTCGAAATATCATTGAACCCGATGGATCTATCCATCCCCTGCCGCAACCTACGGAAGATGCACTCTGGAATGCACTAACCAAATCGGTGAAGCAATAGTCTGGCTACTTCTTCCTAATGCGTTTCAAAATAATATCTAATATTTGTTGAGCTACTTTTTTCTTTGAAGTTTTTGGAATATGGATAATTTCCTTCGCCTTATCAATTACAAATAATTCGTTCGTCTTGGTGTCGAAACCTACGCCCTTTCGACCCACATCATTTGCTAAAATCAAATCAGCTTTCGCCGTCTTCAATCGTGCGTGTGCCCGAGTTATTAATTCGTCATCAGAAACCTGATGTTCGGCTTTAAAGAGAACAAGAAATGCTGATTTCTGTTTCTTCTTAATGATATCAACAACTTTGGGAGTAGGTTGGAAGGTTACAGATAGAATAGCGGTTTTTTCTGTGGGAACTTTATCCTTTTGAGGTTGTTTCGGTTTCCAATCTGCTACTGCTGCAGCAGCAATTGCTACATCAAATTTTGTTGTTTCTAGCTCAGCTGCAACAGCATCAGCCATTTCCTGAGTCGTTTCAACAGGAATGACTTTCACACCTTCTGGCGGAGGAACAGAACCTCTTCCATAAACCAAAGTGACCTTAGCTCCCCGTTCATATGCTGCTTTTGCTAACTCAACACCCATTCGACCTGAACTCTTACTTGTCACAATACGAACCGGGTCAATGTATTCAATGGTCGGTCCCGCAGTAATCAAGAACTGTTTTTTGCCCAAATCGTGTTTAGCTCCAATCTTCTGGATGATAGCACTAACAACCTCTTTTGTAGTAGCAATTTTCGCCTTTCCTTCCTCTAACCGTGGACCAATGAACACCACGCCCAAGTCTTCAAGCTTTTTGATGTTCTCTCGGACAATCGGATGATTATACATGGAGGCATGCATCGCTGGTACAATCATAATTGGAATACCTGTACCAAATGCGGTAGTAACAGTGGAGGTAACGGGTGTATCATCAACACCCATAGCGATCTTCGAGATGGTATTCGCCGTAGCTGGCGCCACAAGGATGAGATCCGCTTTTTCTTCGTGCTCACCAGCCAATGCCACATGTTCAATTGCACCAGTTAATTCAGTGATGACCGGATTCCCTGTCGCCCACTCCATCAAATAGGGATGAATAATGATGTGTGCGGCTTCGGAAAATACGGCGACAACTTCCGCCCCATGACGCATTAGTAAACGGGCAATCTCAGGGCTTTGAACAGCAGCAACACTTCCTGTGATACAGTGAACTATGAATTTACCGCGGAGGTCAACTCCTAAAGACCCGATTATATCCCTTGATGGGTGTGTTGTTTTTCGCATTGTACTCTCATCCTAATGATAGGTATGTTGTTTATCAGGATATTTTCCTGTTCTAACTTCGTCCATGAACTCTATAATTGCATCGCGGATAGTTTTATCGAGATCTGCAAACGGCTTCACGAATTTAGGCAAATATTGATTCCCAACCAATCCCAGAGCTTCAGTGATCACTAAAACTTGTCCATCACAATATTTTCCTGCCCCGATTCCAATTGTGGGAATCTTCACATCATGTGTGATTTTTCGGGCAAGCCATTCTGGAATGCATTCTAAAACCATAGAAAACACCCCTAGTTTATCAAGATGAAGCGCATCACGCCATATCTGGTCAGCCTGTTTGGGGGTTTTTCCCTGAACTTTATATTTTTCAGCGAATTGCGGAAGGAGCCCTACGTGTCCCATAACCGGAATGTTATTTTCCAAAAGAACGGTTATAACTTCTGGCTGATTTCCCTCAATTTTTACGGCATGAGCCCCTGCTTGAAGCAACTGTTGAGCATTAGCTAAGGCTTCTTGGGGAGTGTCATAACTATGAATTGGCATATCAGAAATAATTAGAGTATTTTTCACACCCTGAGCCACAGCACGCGTATGATACTCCATAGCAGTCATTGTAACTTTCTTCGTATCGGGATTCCCTTGAAAAACCATCCCTAAGCTGTCTCCCACGAGAATCAAATCAATTTCCGCATCTTCCAAGATTCTTGCTATTTGACAATCGTAGGCTGTCAACATCGCAATTTTTCGTTTCCCTTTCAACTCTCGAATTTCATTCACATTCAAGTTTGAACACTCTCCTTGAAACGCACCAATTGTGCAATACACTCATTCACCGGGGTCGGGATGTCGTGTTTTTTCCCCAGCTCGACAATCTTCCCGTTTAGGAAATCAATCTCAGTTTTCCTTCCCCGTTCTATGTCCTGCAACATAGAAGTTTGATTTGTATACAGAGGGAGATTTTGATTCATCAATTGAATCAGGCTCAAATCAATTTTCACGCCTTCGGCAGCTCCAACGGCAATACATTCCTCCACAACACGGAGTTGGATATCTGATAAATGGGGAGAAACAAGGGTCGCAGTTGGTACGTGTAAAATTGCACTCAAAGGATTAGTATAGCAATTAATGATGACTTTTCTCCACACGTCGGTTTGGAAAGAGTCAGAGATTGTAATATCAAGTCCACTATTTTGAAAGAGCTTAGCAACCTGCTTCGAGTCTTTATCTGAATCGAAAAAGGTGAAATTCAAAGTTACTTTGATTCGTCCAGGTTCAACTATCTCTGCACCAATTCCAACAATTCCGCGGATTACAGTTCCTCTTCCGTTTGTCACTTGACGGGCAATCTCTTCGATACCAAGACCATTTTGTAAAAGAAGTAACACGGTATCTTCCTGGATCAAGGGGGCAATTGAGTTCAATGCTTCCTCTAAATCAATGGCTTTCACTGTGACAAGAAGGAGTGTTTTGGAAGGAATTTTATCAATCAAAGTTATGGGTGTGATGTTTTTTGAATAGGTCCCCGCGCCATCGCCAATTAATTCAAGGCCCTTTTCTTTTATTGCATCCATATATACGGGACGTCCTACCAATGTCACTGGAGTATTTTTTGATAGAAAAGCTCCGTAAACTGAACCGATAGCTCCTGCGCCAAGAATGAAAATTTGGTTAAATGTCATTCTGTTTCCTCTCCTTGGTACTCAAATTTCTCCCTCTTAGCTAGGTTTCCTAACCGCTCGTTAATCAGCTGTATGGCTTCGGACAAATTTTTCCGATTGTCAAAAGCAGTCACAATTTTTGTCAAAGTGGCTTCAGGTTCTTTTTTGAGCTCCTTGGTAACTGAAATTAGTAATGGCATTGTGCGTACAATGTTGTCCACAATGGTGATTTTTGCCATTTGGGCAGTCCGCGAAAGGGGATTCAAGTCAACGGTAACAACATCTTTTCCTATTTTCACAAGCCCTTCTGTCCGATCACCATCTTCAAGTGGCACGAATGCTAAATCAGCGACGAATAATCCTCGATGATCCACAACTCGCCGATCACTGTATATCTCGGGAATAGTTTCTTGAAACGCCGAATCAAGTCCATAAATCTCCTTTGCCCCGGCTTCTCGCAGCACTCGAGCAATAGCTTCCTCCCGTTCTCGTGATCGATGATACAAATTAATCTCTAATTTGGCTCCAGCTACTCGTGATAATTTCACTAATTCCTTTGGCACTAATGCTGCCACATTACCGTTAACTGAAATCACTGGATTCTTTGCCAACAATAAAATTGCAGCGGCAGCACGTATTGCTTCTCGCGCGTTCTCAGTTGTTTTTTCACCTATCAGGTAATCAAAGGCTTCGCCACGTCCGTGAGCAAACAATCCAAAGCTTGATGTCACTCCAGACTTAAACCCTTGAACCAACTTCGTTCGAATTCGAAGAGATGTGGCTCGAGGGTGTTTCTCCGAGACTTCATATTCATTCATTCAGGATACGCGCTCCTTCACAATCGACATTCATTACCAAAACATCATGTTCTGGAATTTTGTGTTTCTCAAAAATCGCAACGATTTCTTTCACCTGGTCTGGCAGCACAAGGGTAAACACATTTTCACCAAAAATCGCAGTACTACATCTAATTCCCATCAAATCTGTTGCTTGTAATACTGCTTGAACCCGCTCCGTGATAATTCCAATATACTCTGCAAAATGCCGGGAATAATCCAAGAAATTCTCCACGGTGGGGTGACCCTGTAATGCGTCGGTCAACATTCCTCCCCGCTCATTAATCCGTTGCCTTACTTCATCATTCTGTAAATACTTGGGTGTAGAGAGAGCACCGAAGGGAAGACACGCCACCATATAGTCATTACTCGAAGGTAAAATCTCAATATGGCCAATACCAGGTGCCCCTTCGTGGGTTCGAATTTCAATTCCTCCATAGGTTTCAGCAATCACCGTTCCCAAACCCGTGTGTAACTCAACTTCTACGACATGAGCAATTTGAGCAACTTTGATGGAGTTTAAACCCAGACCTAATACATCGTTCAATGCAAGCGATAGACTAAGCGCACCAGCACCGCTCGTTCCAAAACCGCAACCAACTGGTAAAGCAACCTCATGTTTGACCTGTATGTCAAAAGTTTTACTAGGTACAAATTCAAGCATCCGAGTAATCACGGCCTCAGAAACAGGGACTGGGTGTGAAGTGCTGCCATTCATTTCAATGTGGATATTCGTGTCTTTTGCAGGTTCTACTTCGACAGTTGTAGTCACTCCTTTGTCAACTGAGACGCCTGCTCCCCGTGATCCTTTCATAAGCGGGTCTTCAGACTCATCGCATATCTGAAAGAAACCGGTGATGTGACCTGGGGAAAATCCGCATGCCTTCATTATCTAGCCTGCCTGGAATCGCGTTTTTCACTACTTGAGTAAGCTGCGTGGTGTTTGGCAAGAAAATAAATATTTTGCATACGATATTTAAAGAATTTAAATTCTATTCAGATATTGCATTGCAGAATATTTGTAACATGCCATTTAGTTTATAGAGAATAGGTAAGGGTGTTCAAAGCACTATGACGAATGCTTCAGCATTTTGCCCGGCTGGAATTTCTAGTTTCTTTCAAGCGGTGACTACCAGATCACCTCCTCAATCCCTAGAAGCCGCTTGTCGCATTGGTGCGAGAGGTGGCGGGTTTGTTATCGATAAAGGAGTCACTACGGAGGTAAAACTCACGTCTACAAAGAAAACCGGAATAGATGTTACAATTAACGGAAAAAATGCTCCTGAAGCAAATGTTACTCGTGAAGTTTTCAAACTCCTTCTCCCTAAAATCAAAACACCTTCCCGGATTTCGGTGAGCCACAAAGTTGAGGTCCCGATTGGTGCAGGTTATGGAGCAAGTGCCGCGGGGGCTGTCAGTACTGCTATGGCCTTAGTTAAAGCATTTGATTTGAAGATGACTCTGAACCAGATTGGGCAAATCGCACATACCGCTGAAATTCGCTGTGCCACTGGATTAGGGAGTGTAAGTGGTGTAATTCGTGGTGGTGCAATCTTGATTTTGGAACCTGGTGCACCTGGTTATGATCGAGTTGACTGGCTCCCTATGAATCCCAGTCATCGAATAGTCACCGCAAGTTTTGCTCCGATTTCGAAAAAAGGTATTATTTTCTCCAAGGATGCGTTACACGTTGTAAATCGCGAGGGTCAAGAGGTTTTACGACAAATTTTGGCGAATCCAGATCCTGTACGATTCATGAAATTATGTCGGGGATTTGCCACAAAAGCTGGATTTCTCTCTGATCGTCTAGCTGAAGTAATAGAGAAGGCTATGGATGCAGGTGCTTTGGGCGCCACTCAAAATATGATTGGTGACGCTTTCCATGCACTCGTTGATATGAAGCGTGTTAAATCCGTGGTAAGCTCAATCGCTGATGACTTCAAATCAGAAGTGCTGGTTTCAAAGGTTTCTATGGGTGGACCAATCTATAGATAAGTATGGGAAGTCCTGAACCAAGTAGATGTGAAGACGATGAAAAATCAGCCGTCTTCGTTTTTGTTTCCTCAAATGCCGAAATCACTGCTAATATCGATAACGGCATTGATGGCTGCCCTTGTTGCAGTGTTGACGATGGCATTCCAGATTTATGTTCCCGCGACAACAGGTTACTTTAACTTGGGTGAGGTCGGGGTCTTTATCTCCGCTATCTTATTTGGACCGATAGTTGGAGCTGTGGCCGGTGGTGTCGGTTCGATGGCTGCTGACATTGCGACAGGCTTTGTGCAATATGCATTCGCTACTCTGTTGATTAAGGGTCTGGAAGGATTTGTGGTTGGTTACTTGAGCTTCGCTTTTCGAGATCGATTGGCGCCAAAACAATTGAGATATCTTGGAATCGGGCTGGGCTTTGGGCTAGCGTTTTGTGTCATCATCATTGGAGTCTTTCGATTTAGTGGTGAATTGCAATTGATAGGAGGTCCTGAAGTGCCTTGGTGGGAGATTCCCCTCTTTCTTCCTTCGTGGGTCTGGTTTCTTCTAGGACTTTTTCTTGGATTTATGACTGTTTTCATAACCTTAAGGTTTGAACCACAGGCGGCATGGAATGTTATGACGATGTTGCTTGCTGGTGGTTTAATGATAACGGGTTATTTCCTCTATGAGTTTTTCATCTTCCAATATGCCGCCATTGCGGAATTGCCTTTTAATGTAATGCAGGTAATTATTGGAATTACCATTGCACTTCCCATAACTGAACGTCTTTTGAGAACTATGAAGAATTCAGGATGGATTGGTTAAACCTGAGGGTAGGCGCAGGTTTTTAGCGGTGTGAATTAAGTTTTATTTCGATATCGCGCTATATTCCGTGTTGCGTATGACTGAACCCGAACTGCCTGAAGATCCCATGGAGGCTATCATGCAAATCCTCCGGGAAGCTGAACAAAGTGTAGATGGTGTCCAGGGTGTGGCAGTAGTCTCAACAGACGGACTCCCAATGGCAAGTGCTGTTGAGACAAAAATGGGTGAAGCAGAGCTTGCTGCTTTGGCTTCCTCGATGCTTTCTATCGGTTCGACTGCAATGGATAATCTCAAGAAAGGTGAACTAGATTGCATCTATGTTAAATGCGATAAAGGGTACATTTTGCTCCGGTATAGTGGACCCTTAGCCGTTGTACTTTTTATCACTGAAGAAAATGCGCGATTAGGTCCCCTTTTGCTTGAATTAAAACGTACAGCTGCACGTCTTGAAGAAATGCTTGGATTCGGTTAGGAGCTCCGTGTTTTTTAGAATCCTAAATGTTTGATGATTTCATCAACACCAATATCTTTCCTGATGCTTGTTTGGAAGACAACAAGATTGGAATTGATTTCCTTCGCATCTCGCTCAAGTTGGTCGACATCGACTTCCATGACCTCAGCTAAGTCAATTTTGTTGATGACAAGAATATCGGATTCGTGAAACATTACTGGATGTTTTTGAATCATCCACGGTCCCTCAGTAACACTGACCACAACAAGTCGAAGATGACTGCCTAGGGGAAAGTCAGCGGGGCATATGAGATTCCCCACATTTTCGATGATGATAATCTTGATGGATTCAATGTCAACAGACTGTAAGGCTTTTTGGATTAATTTTGCATCAAGATGACATTCTACACCGGTATTGACTTGAATGGTTTGAACTCCGTGTTTGGCAATCCGGTCAGCATCGATTGTTGTGGTTACGTCGCCAGCAATTACCAGGATTTCTTTTCGTCGAGAGGCTAGTTTTTGAGAAATTGCTTCTACAAGGGAGGTTTTGCCCGATCCAACACTACCTAAGATATTGATGGTCCTGATACCGTGCTTTTCGAAAAACTCTAAATTTTCATTGGCCAGGGCCTTGTTTCGTTCCATGAAGTTTTCTTCTAGTGCTATCTCGACGATTCCAGAACTAGGAGAATGTGTATGCCCGTGATGACCCCCTGAATGATCGTGGTGGTGTTCTCCCTCATCAGGGGTAATCACAATACGCTTTTTTTCTTTGTTTTTCGGTGTCAAAGAATTACCCACCAATACTTGGGCAATTAATATCCAGTCTTTTGAATTCTTCCGTCATTCTATTGGTCTGGAAATAAAGCGACTCAATTGTAATTTTTTCAAGATATATAGAACATCAACCATAATTGATGGGGAAGGAGGTATTTCGGTGCAGGCGCTACATATTACCGAAACTCGAGCCATTGTACCCGTTACTCGTAAACTTACACAACTTAGGTTTACACTCGAAGATCTTGTTGGTCCAGCCGCGGCAGTTGAGGAAGACTCCGTGGCTTCAGGAGCACCTCGCGGGCGTTTAAGTAATCGTCGCATTGGACAACTAATTCCAAATGCTGTTTTACAATGCCAAAAAGCTTCCTCGGAATTTATCGAGTTAACCTTGACATATGACCGTACAGTAAAAGTTCCTGAATATATCGCACGAGAGCGCCGATATCGGACGTTAACTTATTCAGCGAGTGCTGATATCCTTTGGCGACCTGAAACGGGATTCTGTTTCATTATGGACATTCCTCGGCGTGCGGTAAAAGCGGCAACTTGGATATTATCTGCTGCTGTACTTGGGTATCCAGGTCGATTATCAAGTTATGATGTAGATCGTACTCAAATGCGTAAAGTAATCCGTTTCCTGACAAGCACATCGCAAGGAGGTCCTGGCGAACTTGTACGTGCTGTCTTTCGAGAGATTGAACTCAATGGAAACTACTTTGATGAGTTAAATATTCGCGCTCGAGATCTTAACAAAATGAATCTATACAAAGAAGTGCAAAAAGGTGCAGGGCATATCCACGCAATCAGTTTTGTTACTCCCATTATCGATGGTATCGGACGCCCTTTGGTTTGTCGAATGGACTCAACAGGTGCAATCCAAATTTACTCGCAGCGGCTTCCCAATAATTCCTTACGCGCTCTTCTTCTTTGGCTAGAGGAAATGTTTGCGAAGTAAACTAAAGACGTAATCCCTAACGCGTGGTCTCCACTAAGCTTATTTGTGCCTGTTCAGAGTTAGGGATATCGTTACTTGAGGTACATCATCAATGGTTCTTGTAACCAGTGGAAGTCCATCAAAAACCCTTGCCTGGAAAGTTGCTCAGCAACTTGGTGCCAAGTTCTTTGACACCGAAGTTAAACGGTTTCCCGATGGTGAAACCTACGTTAGGTTTCTTGGCGAAGTTGCCAAAGAAGATGTAATCATCGTTCAATCATTGGGACATGAACCCAACCATTATCTGGTTGAACTTTTTCTCATGCTTGATGCACTTAAAGATTTGAAAGCAAAGCGGGTCATTACTGTCTTACCATACTTCGCTTATGCCCGGCAGGATGAACGGTTCAAACCTGGAGAAGCTGTCAGCATCAAGACAGTGAGTCGTCTTATCGAAGCGGCGGGAGCTGACTATATTTTCACAATTGATTCACACCGTCATCGTGTTGTTGATCAGGATGATCTAACAAAAGTACCTCTCGTAGATCTAACTGCTATGCCTGAACTTGCTAAGTATATGGCCTCAAAATATGAGCTGACCAACCCCGCGGTTATTGGTCCTGACTCAGAAGCAGGAGCATGGGCAAAAATAGCAGCTGATGCTCTCTCTGTAGATTATGACGCTCTCGAAAAGAAACGATTCGACGCTGAAACCGTTGAAATCAAACCCCGCCACCTCGATCTCAAGGGACGCGATGTGTTAATTGTTGATGATATCATCAGCACCGGGAATACAATCATCAAAGCAATTGATGTCTTGAAGAAAAATGGTGCCAAAGATATCTACGTCGCATGTACACATCCCCTCCTTGTGCTAAATGCCTTGATCCGTATCTATCAAGCGGGAGCGATAGATGTGGTGGGCACAGATACTGTGAGTTCCGCGATTAGCCATGTATCAGTCGCACCAGTCATTGCAAACGCCGTTAACAAAATCAAATAATCGGAGATAATCACATGTCCGCTCAAACACGAAAATTCTGGAAAGCCCTCAAATGCCCGGTCTGTGGGGAACGTGCCGTCTTCTTCGTCACAATGGACGCTGTAAAAGATGCGACTCAATACCCTGTTCCCTTCGAAGTCATTCACGATGACCATAAATTTTTGATCTACCTTGATTCCGGTCTTCTAATAAGCCGAATTGAAGAACCAAAACCGCCGATAGTATCAACAGAAGCGAAACCAAAGGCAAAACCAAAGGCAAAGACAAAAACCAAAAAGACTAAAAAAGAGACCTGAGACTTTCAACGCTGAAGCCCGGTAGTGTAGACTCCCTCAACAGAGGAGGCACAATGGTCAATCATCCGAGGCTCTGGATTCGCCAATAAGTTGCGGTGGAGAAACCTTGGGACCGCGGTTCGAATCCGCGCCGGGCTACCATTTCCTTTGCGAATTGTTGTTGTGGGTTATCGATCGAAGAAAGGACTTTTTCCTGTTGCAGAGAGAGGGATACCAATGATGATAGTGCTATCTGGCATAAGTTTCAACTGATATGCCCCTACTCCTGCTCGGAAGAAAATGCGATTATCAACATTGTGCATTTGAGCTGTCTTAACAGCACTTCCTAAAGCAATTCCCATATCCAGAGCTTTGATGATGCAAGTGGGACCAGCGAAAAACAATCCCTGCTTCCGACCCTCCTTGAGCATTTTTGCACAGGTTTCATACCCACAAGCCCCACAATTTGTGCCTAATGGTTTGGGGCTTTTCAAGCCGATTAGAACTAACGCCGTACATTTCTCTACATTCTTTGCATCACGTGTCCAGTGATCATCAGGGGCTTTGGAGATCTTGTGCATTTGTTTAGCAACAGCATCCTTTTCTTTTCCCGTCAGAATCCTGGTTTCAATATCATCAATACCCCTGCCTTTTGGCGCGGTTCGCGCTGCAATAAGCATGAGTTTTGCAACCTCAATCACAGTTTTTGCTTCTTCTTCAGGACCAATTATTGGCATATCAACACCGGTCATCTCAGTACTGACTTGAGATTTTAGTTTTTACTATGGACTGAGATCCTACCTCTACGAAATCTTCGCCCAAAAATAAATGAAGAAAAATTATTTTTGCCGAAATATCATAAACCCGAAAGGCTAATTTTCCCTATGGATACTGGCTAGATATCAATCAAACCCCAACTAGCTACTTCCCCTATGAGGTTAGTCTCTTGTCGGAGTCCATTCGTGTATCAGTAGGTACGGCAGCTACACTTGACCTACTCCACTGCAGGCTCGATGCCTTACCCACAACAGCCTACACGATGATCTCAACTGAAAATCGGTGTAGGGCTAATTGCGCCTTTTGCGCCCAAGCCCAAAGCAGTAATGCCAAAGCCAATCAACTGTCTCGAATCACTTGGCCTAACTTTTCTCGCTCTCAGATCATCTACGCCCTTGAAATGACAAAACAGACAGGACAATTTCAGCGCATCTGCATCCAAACCCTATATTACCCTAACCTCATGGAAGACCTCGAGCAAATTGTTACAGAATTCATACAGCACCTATCCTCCATTCCCATTTCAATAGCTCTACCGCCCTTAGAGCTAGATTATATTCAACACCTCTTCAACTTAGGTGTTGATCGAGTCGCAATTTCACTTGATGCAGCTACTCCGAAACTTTTTGACACCATCAAAGGAACCGGCGTAAAAGGACCATTTGGGTGGGAACAACATAATACTGCGTTACAAAATGCCCTTTCTGTCTTCGGTGCAGGTCGAACGACTACACATATTATCATTGGATTGGGAGAAACTGATGAACAGGTTATTACTCTCTTCCAAGAATTAACCGATCAAGGAATCACCATTGGCCTTTTTCCCTTTACACCAATTTCTGGTACTGCTTTAGCAAAACAACCTCGTCCCTCAATTCAGAGGTATCGACGTATCCAACTAGCTCATTTCCTAATCCAAAACCAACTAGCACACCTTAACCAACTGAAATTCAATTCACCACAGAAACAGCTTGTGCACATTGATCTTCCAATAGAAACACTCAGAGAGGTTATTGAATGTGGAACAGCTTTTCAAACCTCTGGATGCCCATCATGTAATCGTCCTTTCTTTACCGAAAATCCTGGGGGACCACTTTATAATTATCCACGCCCTCCAAATGAAACGGAACTCAAAGAAATATGCAACCAATTAGGAGGCTTATACTGAACAATGACTCAACCGTGGCGGCTCGTACGAACTGGTATTTTCAACGCCTATGAGAATATGGCTATTGACCATGTATTACTCGAGGCGTTACACAAAGAAACAGCCGCCAATACGATTCGCTTCTATCGATGGAATCCTTCAGCAGTCTCAATTGGACGGTTTCAACATCTTGATGATGAGGTAGACGTAGATGCCTGTCGTACACTCAATATCGATATCGTACGTAGAATGTCAAGCGGTGGCGCGGTATTTCATGATTTTGAAGGAGAGCTAACTTACAGTATCATATGTCGAACAGACAACACAAATCTACCCAGTGATGTTGTAGAAACCTACCAATACCTCTGTAATGGTCTACTCAAGGGGCTCAGTCGTCTTGGAGTCCATGCCAAATTTTCTTCGGGATCTGAAAACTTTTGTCCGAATCTCTTTGTGAAAAAACGGAAAATTTCAGGAAATGCTCAATCACGACGGGGAAACACCCTTCTGCAACATGGAACCATTCTTCGCCAACTTGACTTAACCAAGATGTTTGCTGTGTTAAAGGTTAACAAGGACAAAGCCGATGCGAAGGTAATGGAAAAAGCTGCCCGACAATTGACATCGCTCCAACTTGAGCTTGGAAAACCACCTGCCTTCGGACAGATGGAAGAGGCACTAATTGAAGGCTTAGCAAACATGTTGCCTGCCCGATTCTACGAAGAGGGATTAACCGACGCTGAATTACAATCTGCCCGAAAAATCGCGAAATCCTGGTATGCTAACCCCAAGTGGACACTTCAACGGGGGTTTAAACCCTGACCTCCTCACCCCCCAAATTAAAAAACCTAGAACACTGGTTTAACACTCACTCTACAAAACTTGGCTATTTATTTGAGCAAGCCCACAATCTAACTAAAAAAAACTTTGACAACCAAATCACCATCTTCAATCCTGGCTGGCACTTTCCAACGGTTTCAATAACAGGAGATCAGTGTCAGCTTAACTGCCAACACTGTGGTGGACACTTTCTCCAACAAATGCATGCCATCACTCACCCCAATGATCTTCTCACCTTCTGTCAAGACCTAGCCCAACGAAACGGCGTAGGCTGTCTCATCAGTGGTGGATGCGATTCAGATGGCAACATTCCCCTTACTCCCTTTCTTCCGGTTCTCACCGAAATCAAACAAACAACAAGACTGTTTCTCAATGTGCATACTGGATTTCTCACTAACTCAGAGGCTGAACAACTAGCACGTACAGGGATTAACTGTGCTTCAGTCGACATCGTCGGCGATGAAACCACACTCCACGCAATATATGGGCTACACCACCGCTCAACATCCGATTATGCCACAACCTTACAAGCGCTCAAAAATGCCAAATTACCTGTCGCTCCACATATCTGCGTTGGCCTCAATCATGGTCAACTATCTGGTGAACTGGCCGGACTCCAACTTATCCATTCAATTTTACAACCCACAGTGCTAGTAATCATTGCCTTTATGCCCACTCAGGGGACTCCAATGGCAAACAGCCCTCCCGCGAATCCATTAGATATAGCGAGAGTCTGTGCACTAAGTCGTCTCCTCTTTCCTGAATGCGAAATTGCTCTTGGATGCATGCGACCCCGCGGCGTCGTTCGACGAGAACTAGAACAATTGGCTATTCACGCAGGGGTTACCCGCCTTGTGCTTCCAACAAAAACCACTATTCAGTATTTACAGCATAATGGATACACAATTCAGACCAAGAATGCTTGCTGTGTAATGTAATTAGTGATTTGAAAATTTCAATTGGAAATCTGAGCTAGGCTAATTCTTCTTTAGAGATTTTTACGCCCTTGGAATCAATTACAGCGATTTGAATTGAACCCCCTGAAGCGATATCTCTCCTTCGGGCAGCATTGACTGCGCGCATCACTAATTGTTTGCCATCTTCGACAGTCATATCTTTACGGTACTCATCTTCGAGGACACCATAGGCAACAACTGATCCACTCCCGGTCGCGGTGAAGTCTTCTTCTTTCAACATGCTGCCTAATGGGTCCAACATATACACATGACCACCTTCGTCGTCCACGCCGCCTACAATCAGCATAGCAATCAAAGGAAACATCCGATTTCGAAATAGAATAGATGAAGTTAATCGGGAAATAGCTTTAACCGATAGTTCTCGACCCTTGTCCAATGCCTCCAACTTCGCAATAGCCCGGACGCTATTAATGAGTTGTTGGGCATCCGCAACTGAACCTGAAATCGTCATAGCCGTATGATCAGTGATTTGCAGAATTTTTGGAGCGGTGTCGCTAGCAACAAGATAACCCATGGTTGCTTGGCTCTCAGTACCAAGAATAATGCCACTATCAACCTTGACAGCTACTGTAGTCGTATGAGACATTAAACGGTGATTATTATTTTGCTCCATGATACTTGTACCCTCTAACACAGTGGATGTTTGCCCACGACTATGCCTACGAATTTAAGTCTTATTCTCTTTTTGGTTTCATATACTCCCTCTCCGAATGTCAAATCTGAAGTATGACCTGTCAAAACATTTTTAGCTGGGACTCTTCTCGTTCCCTTCACTCAAGTTAAGGATGAAATAGCCTTGGCATTCCGACCCGAAATTCATACTCCTCAATCTGGTGAACCTCGTCGCGGGCGAGGTTTTAGCCTCGAAGAATTAAAAGCAGCCAAAATTAGCCTTGCCGACGCCCGATGGATGGCCATCCCAGTTGACAGTCGCCGAAAATCACAACACGCAGAAAATGTGAAAACGCTTCAAGATTACGTAAAACGAATTAAGAAACTCGGAAAAGAAGCGAAGAAACCTAAGGCAAAACCCAAGGCAGAAAAACCTGCTCCTACGAAACCCAAAGCAATTGAAACAAACCTAACTGAACTTTCTGGCGTAACAAAGAAGACTGCCGAGACTTTAGTCGCCGTTGGTATTGTAGACATCCACGATCTATCAACAACTTCTCCTCGTCGCTTGGCGAGAAGAACTGATATTAAACGTGATCGCGCCGAACGGTTAATTGAAACCGCAAAACGATATGAGCGAGAAAAGTCGAAAGCAGCTCGAGAAGAAAAAGTCAAAGAACCTCAAATTAAAGAACTTAAACATCTCCCCGAAATAACACGTGATGATGTGAGAAATCTACAAGATTTGGGAGTCAAAACACTTGACGATTTAAAGTCTGAGAATCCTCGTGATCTCTCATTACTAACAGGAATCCCAGAAACCAGAATCAAAGAATGGCGAAAAATTATTCGCGATTTAGATAAAGCATAATCTCCTCAATAATTCAGTAAATCATTTTTATTCAAGGTAGGCCTCCCAAGGCATTGCTTGTTCAGTAGAATACCATCCGAATTCCTGATAGAGGATTGCAATTGCGCCTTGAGGTGGGATTATACCATGTTCTGTAATAATTGAATCAATGTATTCAGGAGGTGTGACATCAAAGGCGGGATTTCGGACATTCACGTGTTTCCATCGTTCAAGGATATCAGGTGACACCACTTCAGAAACATCTCGTTCTTCAATCTCAATGAGTTCGCCTGCCATGGTTGCCGGACTAAATTTGTAGCTTTCAGCAGCAATAAAAACATCAACTCGTGCTTCATGGGCGGCAAGCGCCACAAAACTGGTCCCAATTTTGTTTACTACTGCACCATTCGCAGTAATCGCATCTGCACCCACGAAGACTTTATCTGCATGACTAATGAGATGTCGAATCGCATTATCCGTAATTATCGAACAAGGAATCCCTGCCTCATCAAGCCAAGTAGCGGTAATATGCCCTTGGTATTTTGGTCGAGTTTCAGGAACATAGACAGTAAATTCCTTTCCCATCGAATACGCGGTTTTCAGCACACCAAAGGCTGTAGCGCTGTTACAATAGGTAAAAATGATATCTCCATCGACTATTAGCCGTGAACCGATTTGCCCAATGGTTTTGACTGCATTAACTGACAAATCAATGAAACCAGATCCAATAGTTTGCCCCACTTCTCTTAATTCATCAATATTTTTAGTTTGATCTGCCTTTGACAATAATCTGGTATAGAAATATCGCAATCCATTGGGTAAGGATACAGCAGTGGGTCGTGTCTCATACAGTATTTGAGCCGCAACTGCTACATCTTTGAGTAATTTCGGAATCCGTTTTGCTTTTGATTCATTGGTAGCAACCATTAATCCTTTTACAGCTGCACGCGCAATTCGTCCCGCACCTCTAGTTCGCATCGAACGAATATCTTCAGCAATGACTTGAACTTCTTGGGGGATAACAACCATGTCAATTCGCCGAGCCATTTAATACATACTCAAGGTATTAATGCTGCCATGGGGCGCGTTGCTATGAACCTTGACTGGCTGATAAAGAAATTCAATACTTACGAAATTGCAAGTGCCGATGGCACAGCCATTGCTGCTGCCTCGGCTTTGAAAGATTTCGCATTAAAAACCCAGGCCAAATCGGGGAAGGATCTTTTCGACACAATAAAAGTTGCCGCATCGGGACTCCGTGAAGCTCGACAAAGTTCAGCCGCATTACATAATTGCCTTGATTTTATCGAAGATACTGCACAAGCGACCTACTTGAAAAAAACCCCGTTGAAGAAAATGCGGGGAATTATTAGTCAAGCGTGCGATGACTTTCTTTTGCGTATAGATGAGGCAAAAGAGCGCATTGGAGAAATTGGATCAAAACGCATCAGGTCAGGGGATCGCATTCTCACCCTTTGCCGTAGCACGACAGTTCTCACGGTTTTGAAAAAAGTGGTGGAACAAGGTAAGGAGATTCAGGTTTTTGTGGCTGAAAGTCGACCCGATCTTGAGGGTCGATTATTAGCCAATGAGGTTGCTGCATTAGGTGTTCCCGTTACCCTCTTCACCGACTTCGCTGCTAGAATCTTCTTACCCGATATGGATATCATGCTCGCAGGAGGAGAGGCTATTGCAGCCAGTGGCGCAATCGTCTCTAAGGTTGGCACCGCAACCCTTGCAGCATTATGCCATGATGCACGTGTCCGTGTTCTTGTTGCCCTTGGTAGCTACAAATTCTCACATGAGACAATTTTAGGTCGACTTATCACAATAGAGGAAGGAAATCCAAAACAAGTCGTCCCCACAAGTGAAATCGATTCAAAAATTACAGTTCGCAATCCTTTGTTTGATGTCACCGGGCCTGAGCATATCGATGCTTTAATCACTGAACGGGGCATCATCCCACCTCAAGGCGCATATCTTCTTTTCACCACCGACCAATCACACGCAAAGTAGAAAGGCTCAAAAACCCTTAATGCCCGTGTGTCTTCGACAAGAAAAAGGAATGCTTCACCATGTCTCCTGCAACTTCCACCACGAAAAAAGGCGATAAAAAACTCGCGGATGTTGATGGCGAACTTTGTGGTGTTTGCCAAGCCTGTGCAACCGTCTGCCCTGTCAATGCAATTGAGGTCACAGAAAACTACATCATCATTATTCCTGAGAAATGCACTGGTTGTGGAGTTTGTGTCAAGGTCTGTCCCGTAGGAGCCATTTCCCTTATTAATCGTTAAATTTGCTTTAATATGAGATGAGAAAATGCCTGATGATAATCGTGTTATTGTAGTTGGAGCCGGACCTGCGGGTTCCTCAGTGGCTCTAGGCGCACTCCGTGCTGGCAGCGATGTAACCATTATTGATAGGAAAACCAATGTGGGAATACCGGTTCAATGTGGAGAAGCTATCGGCAAAACCGGTCCCGGAATAGCTGAAATCGAAATTCCAGAAGAATCAATTCGTGCGCCCCTTCGGGGCTTCCGTGTATATAGCCCTGGGTTGCTTTCTGTCGACTATGCGGAAGAAGAAACAAGCGGATTCATTGTTGATCGGCGTGTTTTTGATAAGGAATTATTTGCACGTGCCACCGAAGCTGGAGCAGACAGCTTGCTAGGTGCAAGAGTAATCGACCTTATCCGGTCTAATGGGACAGTAACTGGAGTAGTCCTCAGGTATGAAGGACAACGTAAAACAATGAAAGCCAATGTTGTGGTTGGTGCTGACGGGGTCAATAGTCAGATTGCTAGACTCACAGGTCTTCGCAAATCATACAAACCTTCAGATATCGATTCCTGTTATGCTTATGAAATGTCTAACTGTGATCTGGATGTTACCGATCTCATGCAATTTCTCTTGGGGAGTGAAGTTTCTCCGCGAGGTTACATCTGGATCTTCCCCAAAGGAAACAATCGCGCAAATGTAGGAATAGGCATCGGGGGAGGAATCGAAACTAAGACAGCGAAAGAATACTTGGACCATTTTCTCCAACATCACGATGTAGCAAAAAAACAACTCAGTCAAGCTAGAGTAATTGAAACCCGAGTAGGCGCCCTTCCAGTATGTGGACCGAATAAAACAAATGTTGTTGATGGCGCGCTTCTTGTCGGTGATGCAGCAGGTCATGTTCATCCAATAACAGGTGGTGGAATGGGCTATGCGATGGTCTGTGGTAATATCGCAGGAAGAATAGCAGCAGAATGTTCCGCCAAGGGAACGATTGGTGCAAAACACCTACAACAATACGAAAAAGAATGGCGAAAACTTTACGGTGCGGAATTTGACCAATCTCTCAAGCTCCGAGAACTCCTTCTACAAACCGATGACGCAACACTGGATAAACTAGGTGAAATTGTCACCGGAGAATCCATCGTCAAAATGACCGCAGGGAAGAAAGTGAAAATATTCATGAAGGCGATGGCGACCCGAGATAGAAAGCTTATCGCGCTAATGCAAGAATTAAGAAAACTTCGTATGGTCTAATAATCGACCATTAACGGTAAACAACTTTAAATCATCAGTTTCCTCACATAAACAAAGAAACACGAGGTTTACACCATGGCATCCTCAACCACTGGTACAATAATTGGAATAATCATCGGATTTCTTATCGCCATCGGAATCGGTTACGGACTTCTATACTTCGCAAGTATTGGATATCCGTTAATAGGACCGGGTCTAATCCCTCCTCCAGTTGCTTCAGCATTTGCAACTGCAGCTGCCACTAGTGATATTCTCCTGCAAATTCAAATCGTGTTTAGTGAATATCTCCTGAATATAATCATTGTATATATCCTTGCACCCGTTGTATGGCTTGTTAGTGGATTAATTGCTGGTCTTATTGTCCGGGATATGATCAAGGGCGCAGCCGCTGGACTTATTGCCGCTATAATTGCACCATTTGTTTGTTGGCTAATTACCTGGTACATTACATTTGGTCTGGATTTTAGTGGACTTGCCGATCCAGCCCTTTTGAATCTACTACTCTCTTGGGTTATGAATGGAATACTCGCTGGAATTATTGCCGCTGTCGGCGGCGTCATTGGTGGTACCCTCACATCGCAATTCGAAACCCACTAGAGCCACATTAATAAGTCCACGTCCTAAGGCTCCATACCATGCCTAATCCAAAGAGGTCCATAATTGTCCCTCTTGGACTTCTAATTAGTGTAGTACTAGCCGTTTTTGTCTATTTTACTCAATGGTCAGTCCTTGATTCTCTAGTCTATACTACCTATTCTGGATTTACCAATCCACTCCAGTTGTATGAGCTAGCATGGATTCTTGCGACCATCGATTATCTCCTCAACTTCTCAATCCTATACTCTTTACTCCTGTGGATTGGCATCACAATTCTTATCGCCCTTATCATTCGCAATTTGAATGCAACCCTGACTGTCCTCACAGTGGCTATGCTCCTTCTGGACGGAACTTGGCTCTTGTTTTCTATTAAGTATGCGACTGTCGCTGGTTTCTCCATTTCCTTTCTCTTCTCCTTCTTCTTCTGGCAGATAATGATCCCGTTAGCAATCATTCTGAGTCTTGCGGCAATAGTTTCATTCCCCTTTTGGTTATTGCAACGTCAACGACCTGCTGCTACTTCTGCTCCAACCACTTTAGACTTTGAGTGCACTCATTGTGGTGAGAAATATCGTTCTAAACCCCTCATCTGCGTGCATTGTGGTAAAGAAGGTTTAATCGAAGCAACAGCACTTGATGATTAAGAATAACGCGAAATAAGTTTTGATATTCGCAATGAGATAGTGAAGATATTGAGGAAAACCTAGGGTTTTATATTTCTTGCTGCTGATTATTTAAAAGCCGGTGTGGGGCAGCAGTACAATTTTGAAGAAACCAGATACCTCAAACTCCTCATAGGCAGAATCCTCCCAAGGAGGCCTCAGGCCCGAGTCGTCCTCGCCCTCCAAAAACATCCCTCCTCCCTCGGCTGCCCTTCCGGCAACATTTTTTTTCAAAAATCTAAAAGATGAGAACTCAAGCAAGCCAGAAAATCTCGAAGATTAAAAATTAAACAGCAGCAGGCTCAGCTAAGATATTGTTTGTAATTGCAAATTCTAAAACTTCGACGATTGCATATTCTGGAAGGCCCAAAAGGAAGGCAATCGTTTTCACGTCACGTTTTCCATCAACGAGGAAAAGGACATCTCTCGCATAAGGACCAAATTTCTCGAAGAGTGTTCCACCCACTGGTGAACCCTTGTCTAAGGCGGCAAGGAGGGCGTCACCACCTTGGGGTACAAAAGTAAGATCAATTCGTCCTTCTGATGGTGCGGGTGGTGGGGGAGGCGGTTCAACGGCTTCGACGGGTGGTGGTTCCATTGGCGGTGGCATCGCTTCTTCAACAGGAGGGGCTTCTGCTGATTCGGGGGGTGGGATTTGTTCAACCGATGGAGGAGGAGTTGGTGGTGGGCTTATCTCAGGGGGTATTTCAATTTCTGGTTCGGGCGGAGGGGGTGGAGGTGTTGGGGTTGGTGTGGGTGCGGGTGTTGGTGTAGGTTCAACAGGTTTTGCTGGCATGGTCTTTAGTATGTTTAGATCAAGTTCACGAAGTGCGAGTAATGTTGCCTTGGTTTTGACGACAGCAATTCCGAGTGAAAGGTTGGGTGGAAATAATACGGCGAGTAGCCAATTCTCTACAATTTTTGATATTACTACCAGCCCTGCTTCTGTGTTAACTGTCAGCTGACTAATCTGTCCCTGGTAAAGGCTTACTGTTTGTGTTACCATAGCCTCGGTGTCGGAGTCAAGGGTGCTTTGGTAGACTATGTTGTCGGGTGATATGATACAGAATGCTTTGACCATACGGTCAAATCGAAGATTGTCAAGTGCTCGCTGGACATCCTCAACCATGACTAATCCTGTGCCTCCGAATGCGCAATGTAGCTATACGGTAATTAGAGTTAACGCTCTAAAACCTTTGCGCCCTCGCTCATTCGGTCATATTGATGTTGACTTTCTCACCATTTTCGTCTACGAATCCGAATCCTTTCCGCTCCAATTGGATAATTGTTCCCGGTTTTACATCTTTTATGGCGCGTTCTCCTCTTCCCTCAATTATTTGAAGACTATCAGAATTGAGTTCACCCTTGACAAAAAGAACATTTGGAATTCTTAGCTCCACGGGCACGATATCATCTGTAACCCATTGAATCTTCAATTCCGCCTGATCAAGTTCGTCACCCGCATAAACACAACGAATTGCCTTGGTAGTCTTCTTCTCAACACGGAGATTATGTACATGCTTTAACCGAAAGATGTCTCCTTTCTTTAGTCTGGCAGCATCTTGTCCATCAATAAACACATAATCTTCCACTGGAACCTTTCGTGTACCGCGTTCAATGAAATCAGGGTGAAATGGAATGGCCGCCTTTGATGGTTTTCCGTCTTCTATCGTGACTGGTACTGGGGAAGTAACGCAATAATACCGATTAGCTATTGGATCAACTAATCGCCGATTGATACCAATTAACACTGACCAGTCCAAGACTGGTTGCGACACACTCAACCCTACTTCTCGAGTCATTTCCTTGATGGCTTCAGGAATAATTCCCCGTCGACGCAAACCAAGAAGTGTAGTCAACCGAATATCGTCCCAACCACTGATGAATCCAGATTCAATTAATGGTCGAATCTTCCGCTTACTGACCGGGCTTCCTTCAATAGCAAATCTAGACCATTCCTGGATGAGCGGTTGCGGAAATCCAAAGAGGTCTCGAATGTAGGCTTGGAGCTCACCGCGAGTAGCAAATTCATTGCTTCGCAAAACATGACTAATGCCATTACGGTGGTCCTCTAATGCATTCGCAAAATCATAGGTAGGCCAGAGGCGGTACTTGTCTTTCTGAATCGGGTGGGGATAATCAATTATGCGAAAGATGTTAGGATCACGCATCACCGCATTTGGATGGGTCATATCAATTCGGAGACGGCACACTATCTCTCCTTCAGCGTAGTTGCCATCAATTATTTTGTCCCAAATTTCAAGATTGTCTTCACTTTTTGTTTGACGATGTGAACATGTGGTTCCTGTGCGTCGGCTTGCCTTGATATCGTCGGCTTCGCATGAGCAGAAGTAGACCTCGCCTCGATTTAGTAATTCACGGGCTTTCTCATAAAAATAGGGCATATCATCAGAGACCTTGAGTTCTTTATCCCACTCGATATCCATCCATTGATAGCCCTCTTTGAAAGCTTCGTAGTATTCTTCATGCACATTACGGGGGTTTGTATCCTCAAATCGAAGAATTAATTGACCCTTGTATTTTCGGGCATAATACCAGTTAATGTATCCTGCGTAAGCATGACCGATATGGGGGAACCCACTGGGTTCAGGAGGTAGTCGAGTGACTACCTTCCCCATCTCCGCACCAACTAATGGTGGCAACTTTTTTTCGTGGGTTTCTTTAGTTGATTCCAATAATTCCGGCGCGATTGATTGAAGCTCATTAATCTGGTCGTTAAGAGGTATTTGGTTAATTTCTTCCACAACACGATTCACTAGAGTGGTAAGATCCTTAGCCTTTGTTCTGAGCTCTGGACGTTCGGCTAATAACTTTCCAATAACGGCACGGACATTTGCCTTTCCTTCAAACTTTATGGCATTGGCTAAACTGAATTTACGAATTGCCTGCTCAATGTTTGCGGTGTTAGTTTCAGTCAACGAGAGCCCTACCCGTTTTTCAACAATATGTTCAAGGCGTAGAGGTAGACCCCTACTTTTTACGATTTTGATGGAAGCGTATTTTCCTCCATTATTTCATGTATTGTACGTGGATCTAATGTGCTAAGCCATGAAATACGCCCAACAGTATATTCATGACTGGAACTTATTTGGATAACCTCAATAGCGTCAACTACTTCTTCCAGTGTCGATTCCGTTGTATCTATCTCAAAAACCTTCTCCCGTTTGTGACGCAAGAGCGCTTGCATTGTACATTCACCCAGAATCTCCGCTTGAACGTTTTCCAGAATCTTACTCTGTGACCATTGACGATTACGGAGTCTCTGGGTGAGTGTGATGGGATTGCAACGAAGCACCACCAGAAATTCAAGTAATTCTTTGGGTACTTCGTCTGCAAAGTGACCCACGATAACATAGGTTTTCGGGGATTCGCGAATGAGATTAACAAGGTAGTGCTGTAGTTTTTCAGTATCTGCGATGAGTGTTTCACGCTTGACATCTTCACCAAGCAAGAGTTGTTGTTCCTTGACAAGGTTGCTTAATTCAATAAGTGTCGCGTTTAAGCGTTTGACCAGAAGCTGACCTACACCAGTTTTTCCTGTTCCTGGAGTTCCTGAAATAGCTATTACCGAGGGCACAAACGCTCACCAATTGTTCTCATATCTTTGAACTGCTATTGTGAAACAGTTCACTCTCTAGTAGGCTACTTGATAAGAATAGTGCCTAGGTGTAAAAGAATCTGCTTTTGGAATTTTTCTAAAACTAGGTGAGCATGGTTAGCTCAAGATGTTGTTGCCGCTTCTCTCGTTCATAATCTTCTAAAGCAGCTAATTCCCGTTGGAGGCGAATACGATGGGGACCGGTTGATGCGGCTATTGCTTGACGTAGGAGGCGTTTTTCTCGTCGGATATCCCGGTGTGGCGAGTCTTCTCGGAATCCACTACTACGTCGAATGGGTTCAATACAATCGGTGCTCACGTATCTTACACCGACTAAAACCTCGAAAGCGACTATTTAAAGTCAGAGAGGGTTCCAGATAAGTGAAACAAGCTTCTAGTCCTCTTCTTTAACTTGGTATCGGGTTCCGCTCACAAAACTCTTTTTTTGCGTCACCATTTTTTTCGCCATCAGCGAGTCCAAAGCAATTGTTACCCGTGCTTGTGACCATTGAGTCGTGAGCATAATTTGCTCCAGAGTAACCTTGCCTCCTTTCCTCGCTGCAATATCGAGAATCGTTGCTGCATCTTCACTGAGGAACTCATCATGCATCCGAACCAATAATGTCCCTTGAATTTCGCTAACCTGCACCATTTCGTCTTTTTCAAGTTGTTTGAGGGCTTTTTGAAATTCCTTATTGGAAAGCTGATTGAAACGATCGGTTTCATGGATTCGAGAATACAGGTCAGCAGCCGACATTGTTCCATCTTGGGTTCCACTTCTCCGTGCTTGGGCAAGTAAATGTACAATCTGTTCAGGGAGTGTTTGAGGTGTTTGAACCTCGATGTGGAACTCTTCTTTCAATTGTTGGAGACGTGAATCTGCATCAGAAAATAATGGCGTTTTTGAGGGTACTTGGCCATCAATAGCTTCGAGCCGAGTACGTAGACCAGTATCCTTAGTCGGTTCACTTTCTGAAGCTTTCTTTTTCAGGCGCTTACGATATCGCTGAAAGGCTTCGTCAAGATCACTGTTATCTTCTTGTTCAGAGGGCATAATGGTATCATCCCAGTGTCGGTTCATTTAATCTAAGAAGTGTCGCACTTTTAAAGCCTCGGAGCTGCTCTTATCTTTAAGATGTGGTGGCAGGTTTGATTGAGAAATGCCCAATGCTCCTGTCAACTAATGTGGGTTCGAAACATCTACGGAAATCAGACAAATTCCTGCTTGTCGGCTCTTGTGTTCTCAATGAGCATCCCGAACTCTTAAAAGAATATGCTAAAAACCGTGTTTGCCTCCAAGTGTGTCTTGAAACCTTTCACATGAATATGGCTGAAACCAAACTAGCTTGTATGATACACGTTCACAAACCCACGGAATTACTTGTTCTTACTGTGGACGGTTCACCTCATTGTCTTCAGCTTCATATCCTTGCCGAGGACATGAAACGTTACTTCAATCTCGAAACGAAAATTGAGCACATAGTAATCGAACAGGGACAAGCCCATACTATTGAGAGTAATGCGGTGAAGATAGCTCGCCATCTACATAAAATTCAGCAGCTCTTAAATCCAAGGTAGTCGTCGGATTCTGACAGTTTTTAATGGCATCAGAAAAGGCGTTCCAAGGGGAGTCGGATCAGAGGAAACTAAAGGATACCTGACAGCTGTACTTGTTTCTTTCAATTCAAAATAGGAATTTTGTAAGACGCGTTGGTTATCTAGTGTCTTAGGCATATACAGAGAAATCGCAGGACCTGGACCTGGCGTAGAATTGACATCAACCCAAACCTGTGGGAAAGAGAAGTAAAGATTCGTGATGTTAAGCCAGTCATCCTCATTGCGGTCTGTGTGTACAGTAATATCAGAAAACGGATAATACAAGGGCTGTGGGTCGTTTCGCAATGTTTTACCTGATTGCAAGAAAAATTCATTCTCAGACGTAGTAAGATCAAGAAGAACAAATGATGAATTCGTGAAGGCAGTGACATTCAAACCAAAAATGTACCCATAGAAGTTGTCTTGCGACAATGAAACGTCAAAGGGAATTTCGTCAAATCCAATATGGGTCGCATTATCAATGACACGAGAATCGGGGAGAGTAAAGTTAACATCGCTGCCAATTCGCTCCACATGAGCCAAGCTGATATTCGCTAATAGGGTAGACTCGTTATAGACTTGCTTGGGGAAGAGAAGGCGCGCCTTCCCATAGTTAAAGACGTTAGTCCCATCGGGGGGGTTGTTGAAGGTTGTGCTGCAGTTGACGATGGTAGGTGTATTGTAGCTGAGCATATCGTTTTCCACTGTGATTTGGAAAGTAAAATTGAACAGGCTCGACATGCTATCTTGAGCGAGGAAGAGGTTCTGGCTACTATTAAGGAAGTAGTCCCAGAACACTGCCCAGTGTCCTGTCATATCATCATGTCCTATGGTGCTGGTCCCATTATCCTCAAGGAGGAAGGCAGGATAAATGTCATTCAGAGTGTACTCATAACTATCCGATTCAACACTAGGAACAATATTGTACGCATTTCCAAAATAATCATAGTAGACACTCGATTCAGGAAAGGTGAAATTCACCTGCGATTGTCCAAAGTCACGTGCTATGGTGAGGTTTAGCGGAACTTCTCCAAGTTGTGTACCCGCACCATAGCGGCCATGCATATACCGCACATTTACTTGCCCTGTTTCATCGATGAAGATGTAAAAAGTGTCCTCTTGGAGAATATGAACCGTACCTAATTCTGGTTCAGGTTCTTCGGGTGGTGCTTTCGGTATGAGAACCCACGCGGCTACGATAATTACGATCAGAAGGCTGACCACAAGGCCATAAGTCACACTTCTTGGTGTACGGCGTGCTCGATATCGTTCTCGGCGTTCACGCTTCCGCTGGAGTTTTTCTGGAATACGTTCCAGTCGTTTCTCTTTACGCTTTTTCTCCTTGCGTCGTCGTGACACCGCGAACTTCCTGCCGCGCTAGGCGCATCGTCGATAATGCTTCCCGTATTTCAACCTTACGGCTTGGGAAATCACCAACTTGATTACTCGGTAAAAATTCTCTTCTCATTCCTTTCATCAGAAACTTTAAATGATTCATAGTGAACTGAGGTCGCGCCATCCGAGATTATGATTAATCTGTCTTGAGGTGTGGCGGTTCAAATGTCAAAGAAAAAAGATCCTGAAGAAAAGGTTCCGAAAGATGAGGCTCCCGAAGAAGCTGAACCTCAAGAATCGATAGAAGAAGACCCCGTCGTTGAGGTCACGGAAGAAGTAGTTACTGACGTTGATGAGGAACCTGAAGAAGAGAAGCCCAAAGGCAAACCAACAAAGAAGTCACGTGCGAAAT
>JBHLQC010000004.1:0-36413 GCA_048885185.1 Candidatus Odinarchaeota archaeon
GATCTATTCTGCCTCGTGATTCGAAACTTTTTCACCCAATAGTTCCCCTAAGCGGATGTATCCGGGTCCAACAAAGTATTTTTGTGGTCGAAATATCTCTGAGCGAACTTTCTTGGCGAATGAGGCTTTTTTCGTGATGTTAGTAATATCGGTAATTGTTTGGATATTTTCAGCTGTGCAGAAATGCATGAGAGTAGGTTTGTTAGCAAATAGCCAGGCATTCCAATATGCATCTGGGAATTTCTCATAAACCCATTTAACTGCATCATATGGTTCGGTGTTGTTTTCATCATATTCAATGATAAGCCAAAACGGAATGGAGCCCATCATACTCGGTCGCTGGTGGACCATGAAGTATAAACCGCCTCCAGTTTGAAGTTCATGGAGAATTTGGCCAACTCGTCGTGCGGAGTAGTTCGTCTGTTTGGCGATCTCCTTTGCGGACATCCGTGCATTCTGCCATAACAATCTAAGGACCTTAAGTTGCGGCTTTGTGAAGGTCACTCTTTGCCCGCGATAGACGTATAGCTGACTGGGTGGTACTGGTGAGGGACCTACAGGTCGGACAAATTGGATATCCACATCTTGAACACAACTAAATCCCCGGTAAAATCGCCCCAATTCAAAAAGCTCTGTGGGACCAGCAACGTTTCCACCCGATGCAAATTTATGCGGTCCAATCCGAGTAGCGCCAATTACTGATGGATGAGTACATATTTCATTGATAAATTTCTCATCGTGTTCAGCCCCATCGGTGGTCAAGTTGGCATGGCAAATCTCAGAATCACGCATGGCTAAGGATAGCTGCACATAGGGTCGGCTAATGACTTTATTCTCCCATAGTTTTGTAACGCGTTTTTTGATACTTGTTGCAGTTAACCCGGTTTTCTTTGCCATCTGTCGATATGTGATGCGGCAATTGCCCATTAACTCTTGTATGATCTTTTTACTAATTGGATCCACAAGAAACACCTAGAAGCCCAAGCTTGAACTACTGCTACTCTTAACGATAAATATCCATCGTGTAGATTCTATATTGTTCATACTTGACCGCGGACTTATTAAAAAGAGAATATTAGGAAACAATATTCAAGGTTTATTGTTTATTTTTCTCGTAGTAGGAAAATTGGAATTAATGTAATTACTAAAATCAATGACAGAAAAATGAAGCCAAGGGTAAGGGCGCCGGTCAATTCGACTAAAAACCCTACCATCAATGGTCCGATAAACCCGCCACTTGCCCCAAAAGTGGACAAGAGCCCAGTTGCAGTGCCCATGTACTTTGCGCCAATGGTTGGAAAATCCATGAGTATTACGAGGAGCAGTGGCCATATTCCTGCGTAACTGAATCCGTACAAGATTAAAACTATAATTAAGGGTACCTCAAAAGCCCATATCACAAGATATACCCATAGGCCTTGAATCAGAAAAAGGATGAAGAGGATTAGCCTTCTCGAACTGGGTTTTCCGAGTCTAGGTATGGTAATACTACCAAGGATTCCAATCCAAGGGGGAATCGACGCGATTACTCCAGCACCAGCTGGTGTCATGCCCTTTGTTTCAAGAAACGTTGGAAGCCAACCACTGAAAGCAAAGCTTGTAATAGAAAGCAGAAAGGCGATGCACCCGATTAACCAGATATATTTCTCTTTCACCAATGTCGTCGTACTCTCTCTCAGGGCATCAAGGAAAGGTTCTTCGACTTGCGTCCGCGTAATTTCTTTACAAAATATGAGCCAAAGGGTAGCGAAGAGGAAGCCGAGAAGCCCATAAAATAAGAACACATTTTGCCAGGTTCCTAAAAGTTGTAGAATTAGACTATTGGTTATCATGAGAACTATTCCACTTCCTATGGCAAATCCTGTGACATAGATACCCGAAGCAGTTGCTCGTTCATTTCCAGCAAACCACAACGCGATGATTTTTGCTATGCCAACGACAATCAACGTATTCCCAATTCCAAAAATGGCCACAAATAACATCATGGTTTCAAAACTTATGGCGAAGGTTCGTAAAAACGCCGATAACCCAATGAATAGCAGTCCTGTGAAGGTTGCCCATTTAATGTTAATTCGATCAAATAGAAGACCAACTGGAATCGCTAAAGGGACCACCGTTAATGTCCCTATTCCGAGAATCACTCCTATTTGGATGCCTGATAACACCAAATCGGCTGCTATCTGAGAAACCAAGGGAGGCAGAGCAGAGGCAACCATACCAGCACTAAAATAACCAAGCCACGCCAGGCACAGTATTACCCACCGATAAGCGAAAGGTTCCACACCGCTCTCATCGTTCTTCACTTGTAATGGATACCCCTCCGCCAATACAGATGAACATTTACTATATTAAATAATACAAAAAAGTGAAAGTGGAGCCTCGGACGGGGATTGAACCCGCGACCAGCAGCTTAGTGAATATCAAAACATTTTTGTGTAATCTTAGAGGGTAGCGACTCGAAGACCTGCACATCTTCCGAATAATTAATCAATAATACCAGTATAACAACAAACGAGCCTCCGTAGCATAGTGGTGGTGCATTGGCCTTGTAAGCCAACGGTCCCGGGTTCAAATCCCGGCGGAGGCTCCAATTCTTTATTTGAGTTTTAATATTGTCTAGAACTGTTCATTATTGAAATGAGAACCGTTGACATTCTTACTGTTTCACGGATCCTGAACCAAGCTCAAGTATGGCATAAAATTCAAAATGATTTTATCTGCACCAAAAAAACACGAATTAAAATCCCGAAACTTTGTGAAAAAGTTGCATACTTTGCAGGTGTTGTTGCAGGTGATGGTAATATTAACAAATGCAAACGAAAGAAAGGCGGTTACTATTATCGAGTAAATGTTGTGGGTCGAAGAAAATTCATGGAAAAGTTGTCATTATTAGTCAAAGACCTCTTTCATCATCATCCTCGGGTTCTACGAGATAAAAGAAAGGAAAACTGTTACGCAATTAATATCAACTGTGCAGCAGTATACTTCTTTTTCATCAAATTAGGTTTTCAATCAGGAAAGAAAAATAAAATTAGAGTTCCTTCGTTGATTGCGGAAGATGCTTCACTGTTCAAGTATTACATGTACGGATTAATTGATACTGATGGATATATTGACAAAAAGAGAGTGCAGCTAAAACAGCGTGATGAGAATTTTCTCAAAGAACTTGTGCGTCTCTTGAAGAAACATTTCGATATTATATCAACTACCCCAAAGGTCAATTACACTAAGGGGAAACCCTACTATTACATTCGATTCCCAATCGGTAAATTAACTGAGGCATAGTAAATAGTGACAGAAGTAGTGGGGGGAAGGATTTTTCAATCCCTCTTGTTACCACTATCAGGCATTGGGCCGGTAGTCTAGTTCGGTATGATGCGAGGTTTGGGACCTCGTGGTCCCGAGTTCAAATCTCGGCCGGCCCACCACGTTTTCTTACCCAAGGTTTCACAACACTTTTATAGCGGGGGCGATTGGTGCTGGGTGGCGCGGTCATAGAAGCTGGGTCACACCCGGTCTCGTCAGATCCCGGAAGTTAAGCCGGTTTCGTCGCCGTGAGTACTGATATCCGAGAGGCGTCGGGAAAATGGTGAACTGCGCCACTTCTTTTCCTTTAATCTGCTGTGTGAGTTCGTGTAACGGTAAGCAAAGGTTTTTATGGCACGCGGAAACCGTTCCGGCAGCACGCGTAATTCCCGTGACCGATGATGATGCAGATTACGGATTTTAATTGGATTTTCCAAATAGCGTTCCTTGTCATATTCATGTTCATTTATCTGTATGGCCAGAGGTTACAGACGTACATTTGGACTCGCCAGGCAGAGGCGGGAGTTCGTCAAATTGAAGCCCTGTCCACGCAGGGAAAGCAGATTGCGATGCGAGCCTTCAAAGATCTGAAGGTAAAAGAGCAGGATATCAAATCAACCCTCGAAGATTTTTTGGAATTCTTTATTATTGAGCCGGTGAGTGTTGATCCTGCTGGTGTCTTAGGTCGGTTGGAACACCTTTTGGACGTGCGGACTGACCGGTACGAAAAATACATCCAAAGAATTGCTCCTGATGCATCGCCGGAAAAACAAGCTAATGCGGAAAATGTGTTAGCAGGTACTATGGCATTGTATTATGTTTTCCGAGTAGTTCGTCATTTCTTGATTATGGGTAAGAAGACGAAGAGCATCTATTGGGTCATGCAGCTTCAAATGCAATTGCCAATGATTATTCAAATGGCTAAAGCCTATTTTGAAGCAGTCCGAGCTTTCGCCGATGGCAAGCCGATTGGCGATGGAATGGGACCATTAGCCGTTGCCCATTTCGCGCGGGAAATCAATGCAGGTGAACCTGAAGTAATCGCAAAGCACACTACAGCTGCTTCTGGAGAATTTGAGGGGCGGAATTTGTGGTTTATTCGAGCCAAGGGTTATGGCGGTCATGTCGGAAAACCTGGTGAAGGCATCAAAATCTTGGTGGACCGACATAAGAAGAAGATAACACGAATCATTACCGTTGATGCCGGCTTGAAACTGGAAGGCGAAGAAAGTGGACATGTCATTGAAGGCGTTGGTGCAGCTATTGGAGATCCTGGACCTGAGAAATTCAAGATGGAAGACTCGGTTGTTAAATATGATATTCCCATTGATGCCATAATTATCAAAGAGTCTATAGAGGATGCACTGGGTCCAATGAAGAAATCCCTCGTGGATGCAGTTCCTAAGGTCGTTGAAAAAATGAAAAACGCAATCCTACAACGCACGATAAAAGGTGATACTATTATTATCGCTGGAATCGGAAATACAAGCGGGATTGGTTAAATTCACTGAATACCTCTAATTTTGACTCGTGGTAAAGCTTTTTCAGCAGTACGTTAGAGCAAGGAATGAGGACTGCGTCTTGTCTGAAGAACCGTATGACTGGGTGGCTATTGGTGGAACTTTCGACCGCCTTCATAAAGGACACAAGACGCTCCTACGCCGAGCTTTTGAATTGGGTAAACAGGTTCTCATCGGGCTAACGACACAGGAGATGGTGGAACATAAACCCGATTGGGAAATCATCGCAAGTTATGACGAACGTAAAAGTGAGCTAGAAAAATGGCTGGAAGGTGAGGGCTATAGTGATCGATATATCATCCGACCACTCCACAATAAATACGGACCCGCTATTACAATGCCTGAGCTCGAACTCATTGTCGTAAGTGAAGAAACTTGCCCTGTTGCCAAGGAAATCAATGAAATCCGACGAGAACATAAGCTCCCTCTTTTACATATTGCAGTTCTTACTATGGTGATGGCGGAGGACCGAATCTCAATTTCTTCTACGCGAATTCGTGCAGGACAAATTGATCGTGATGGGCGTCTCATTTATCATGAGGTCGCAGCGCAGTAGTGAAAGCTTTTATGAGGCACCGTTTCCGTTTTGGTGCTAGCAATGAAAGGATAATGGCTGTAATCGAGGACGAATCTGAAGAAATTTTTCTGATGAGGATTCGTGCAAAATCGCAGGCACACTGGAGCAGCGTTGAAGGTTATGCGGCATGTGACAGGCTCCTGCTTGATCTATGACGTGTCGTCAAGAGGTGATTGTGGGGGCAACCCACGATGTCCACACTTCGACGCCGGGTCGTCCTGTGTTCAATACGCTCGGCATATTAAGAGAGGACCTGTCGGAGGTATTACGGCGTTCCGCCCACCAATGATGATGGGGCGTTAGTGTATCGATCTACAGAACATCGGCGACCCTCCACTTCTGGACAATTACTTAGAGCCGGGTGAAAAAAATAGCTAATCACCGCCATATCACGTTCTCCCAGTTTCTTCAAAAACGACTAGGAGCGAAAATTCCTCCAGACCTTCTTCCTCGCCGCCTACGCATATTAGGTCACGTTGCCATTCTCTGGTTGCATCCAAAAGTCGTTGAGCATAAGAACTTGATTGGTAACACCGTATTGGAGTATGATTCAAAAATTCAATCCGTTTTAAGAAGAACTGCTGCGATTTCCGGTCCCTACCGACAACCTGCAGTTGAAATAATTGCAGGTTCACATGAAACTGAGACAGTTTTCAAAGAAAATAATGTCATTTTTCATCTTGACCCGATGAAAGTCATGTTTTCCGTGGGGAATAAAGCGGAGCGCCTCAGGATGAGCCAACTTGGATCTGATGAATTAGTTATTGATATGTTCGCAGGAATTGGACAGTTTTCAATGCCGATGGCAGTACATGCTCGCCCTAGATTAATTCACGCGATCGAATGGAATCCCGATGCCTTTCATTATCTGTCACAAAATATCAAGGCAAATAGGGTTCATGATTTAGTTCATCCCCACCTAGGTGATACTGGCATAATAACACCAAAACTCGGGCAAGGAATAGCAGACCGGGTTCTAATGGGATTAATCCAGGGAACGACCAAATATCTCGAACAAGGCATTTTGTGCTTGAAACCTAGCGGTGTAATGCATATTCATGAAATAGGTCTGAAAAATGACTTAGAAACTAATCTCCTAACAATGTTGGAAAAGACGGCGTTTTCTTTGAATCGCCAAGTAAAGCTCCTAAATATGCATACAATAAAGACCTATAATCCGAGTTTTGACCATTTTGTGCTTGATGTCCAAGTTACCGAAAAGTGATTTTCCTTAGTTAGCGTGTGACCTGATATTCAATGATTTCTTCATATAATTTTGTTGCTTCCGGATTTTCTTCAAAATATTTCCGGACTGGTTCAAGAAAATCTGAGAAGGCAACAGTTGCAGCTTGTTTAAGGTCAAGCGGATGAATCGCCCCAGCGGCAAATAATTCTTCGAGTTCATCTGCACTCGTTAAACTTAACGGACCACCGTATTTTTCAGTCCGCTCAATATGCAAAGTGAAGCCATCTTGAGTGAACAAAATGTTGCGAATATAGCTCAATACGGGATTATTCTCAACGACTTGAGCGGGGCAGTATGCGTTCTTAATTTTCTTTTTGATTTCACGCGGTGAATCATGAATGAAAATCGCATCGCCTGGTTTTGACTTCGACATTTTCGTTTGTATGGCTAATTCTTGAGCGGAGAACTCAGCAGCAGCATCCATACGAGATGTTCCAGTTAACCCTGGGAGAAGGGGTGTGTGAACACCAACTGGTTTCCAACCGAGTTTCATTTTATCTGCAACTTCACGTGCTAGGACGTGGGCACGTCGTTGATCCATTCCTGAAAGACAAATTTCATATTTTTGATCGAGAATATCAGTTACTTGTAAAAGGGGATAGACGAGTTTCGAGAAGTCGATAACGGCTTCTTCTTCAGTACGTCCCATGATATCGGTTGATCGCCGAACTCTTGCTAGAGTGAGATTTTTTGCGACCCGAAGCACTTTCTCCCAATAGTCAAGGCGTCGCATCAAATCTTCTGCAGTGATGATGTGTACTTTATGGGTGTCTACTTTTAGGGCAGTAAAACAGTGACGGAGATATTCGGCACAACGTCGGATTTTTTCGATGTTTCCACCAAATTTGTCATTAATTTGGGCATGCCAGGTGGCCAAGAGAATTTCCATGCGAACTCCTAATTCTACTAGTTGATTGAGTTTCTGTACCCAGCCAATCCACCCTATGTGAAATAATCCACTTGGTTCAACACCTATGTAGCCCCGAGGTTTCTCTTGGCGAGAAAATAGTTCTGATAAATCCTCGATAGTAAGCACTTCTTGGGTATGCTGTGAAATTTTCTCTACGCTAGGTGGAATGTCATTCAAAGGAAACACCTCTAAGTGTCTCGGGCTTGTTCTGCGATATATAAAAGTACACCGATAAAAGTCACCTAGATTCGGTAAAATTAAGAAATACAACTGCCTTCTACCCAAAGAACAATTCAGGCGAACTGCCATGTGTCCACATCAAAAAAACCCCCAATCTAAAAAAGAAAGATTAGAGGAGCGCTTTGAGAAGGGTATTCGTCTATTACTTGAACTCTCCAAAGAAGGTGTTCCAATAGTAGTGGAGGGTATCAAGGATATCACGGCATTACGTGGATTGGGTTTAACAGGACCCATTCATGCATTAGCAGGCCATAATATTGTCAGTTTGGCTGATGAATTAGCAGAGGCCCAACGTTTGTTGATATTATTTGATTTTGATAGAAGAGGAGGCCAATTAACTCGTCACTTGATTAACCAATTAGAAGGACGAGGAGTCACATTGCTTCACAATGAACGGCACCAACTAAGGCGAGCTTTTAGTTGGCGTGTTCGGGTTATTGAAGGCTTAAAAGAGATGGATAATTGTTCGAAAGGCACAAAGTTTTAATGCCGTTTCTTCGTGAGGCTAATTACATTACGCTTACCAAATTACATAATCATCATCAATGATCCTATTGGAAAAAAATTGGCGCACTCAACATCACGCGCTACTGATAAATCATCATAAATCACTCTTACTAGGTGGCGATTATGGGAGCAAATGAAGAAAGTACTGGTACTACTAAATATTGTATTCGTGGAAAAATCGAAATAGATGGAGTAGTTGAGACCCCCGATGTCGTAGGCGCGCTCTTTGGTCAAACAGAGGGCCTACACTTCATATCACAGATGTGAAGGGGTAATCGGTGAAGATTTGGATCTTAGAGAGTTACAACAATCGGGGCGAATTGGTCGAATAAAAGTAGAACTGAATTCAGAGGGCGGTAAATCACAAGGCACCATTACTATTCCCTGTAGTCTTGATCGGACTGAAACCGCAGTTCTCGCAGCTGCAATGGAAACTGTAGATCGAGTTGGTCCTTGCGCAGCGAAAATTACCCTGCAAAAACTAGAAGACGTTCGCGAAGAAAAACGAAAACGAATCATTGAACGAGCCGTGGACCTTCTACGAGATTGGGAAGGAGAAGTATCACCGGATTCGCAGGAAATGACAGACACTGTCATGAGAGAAACACGTACGGCAGGGATTGTGAAACTAGGGAAGGAAAAACTTCCCGCTGGACCAGATGCAGAAACTTCTAACACAATCATTGTTGTTGAAGGTCGTGCAGATGTGTTATCTTTGCTTCGTTCAGGTGTGAAAAATGCTGTTGCAGTAGAAGGTACTTCGATTCCAAAATCAATTGTTGATTTGATCAAATCAAAAACTGTGATTGCCTTCCTTGACGGAGACCGGGGAGGAGATTTAATTCTCAGAGAGCTTTCTCAACTAGCAAAAGTAGACTACGTTGCGAGAGCACCAACAGGAAGAGAAGTAGAGGAACTAACTCACAAGGAAATCACAAAAGCCCTTCGAAACAAAATTCCAGCAGAACAGGTGCTGAGAAAGCCCATCAGAAAAGCCAAAACCTTGACCAAAGTCACTCCAAAAACGAAACGGCGAGGGCGGCGACCCACGACACAGAAACCGAATGAAACCCGTCAAAGGACAACACGTTCTACAAAGCGGGACACACCCCGAACTAAGGAAGCCCCAAAGGACAAGAAGAAACCGAAAGATCTCGGAATTCCTAAAGCTGTTCTTGATTCATCTCAGAAAATTCAACAGACAATGATGGCTTCAATTCTTGATAAAGATTTGAAACAACTTAAGGAGACACATGTCGGAGAGATAGCCAACGAGTTGCAGAAACAAAAAAATGCACAAGTCCTCATCTTAGATGGAGTTGTAACACAACGGCTTATCGATATTGCCGAAGAACGTGGCATCGAACTAATCATTGGAGTCCGCATTGGAAATATCGTCAAGAAGCCAGCAAAAATGCGCATTCACACATTCGATGAATTGCAGCAGTAATATACTGCTTGTCAAGGTAGCAAGGCTTATATAGCGAGCATCCTCAGTTTCGCCTCGACTCTATACAATCCGCGAGCGTGTTTCCGTGGCTGAAACCAACAGTAAGCTCATTCGCATTCTTCAGGTTCTCGGGCTTCTATTCATGATTGGTGCTGGATTTGTAGCTGTAACCAATCTAGTGTTTGACATTCCCTGGGACCAGATTGCAGCAATTTTATTTCTAGCTAACTTACTGTTATGTGGGCTCAGTTTTGGAATGGCAGGTTTGATGGCAGAAAACCCTGATAAAATTCGAAAATACTTTGCCGAATGGTTGGTTGTGGTTGGAGCGATCCTAATATGGGTAGTCTGTGTGTATGCTTTACTTTGAGGGATAATCTTGTCTGAGTCAGCAGGAATTATTGCAGGTGTTCGCCCAACTCGGATGGAACTTCTAACTCTTAAAGAACGACGTGAATTAGCTGCACGAGGTTATGAACTTCTTCGAGAAAAACAAGATGCCCTAGTTCGTGAGTTTTTCGCTATTTTGTCAGAAGCTAAGAAATATCGAGAAGAAATGGAAACCACTTTAACTGAAGCCTTTGCTTCCTTTATGGAAGCTAAGTTAGTTGAAGGCGGAGCTAAATTAGAAGAACTCGCTTTGGGAGCAAAAAGCCCAATTGACTTTGATGTGGAAACTCGAAACATGATGGGAGTGACTGTACCCATCTTTCGAGTTACTCAACAAGAAGAAGAAGCTCAATTGCATTACAGTTTAGCGGGAACGTCAGCTGCCGTGGATAAAGCTGCTCAAAAAGTACGTACTGCACTTGATAAGATTGTAAGGCTTGCAGAAATTGAAGCCACAGTAAAACGGCTTGCTGCAGAAATTGAGAAGACAAAACGCCGTGTAAACGCGTTAAATTACGTAGTTCTTCCTCGAATTAACAATACTATTCGGTATATTGAGCTCATGCTTGAAGAACAGGAACGAGAAGATCTCTTCCGCATGAAACGCGTGAAGGCGATGATGGAGCGTAAAGCAAGCTCCTAGAGTTCTAGTCTTCAGTTAGTGTGATAATTGCTCTAGCAAGGTTACCATCCGCGGTCCGTAAGGCTTCGCGGGCTTCTTCTTCAGAAACATTGGCTTGAGTTGCTACAAGTTGGACATCTTCTTCAGAAAATGTTGCGGTTACAGCCGGGGGAGCCTCTTCTGCTGCTTCGCTGGAGACTGTAAGGCTTCTTTCTTCGGCTTGCCCAATTATCTGGTAGACGTTGTCTCCTTGTCCTTGCATGGTTACTACTTGGGGTTCGGTAAGAACTAATTCCCGATCCGGAAACCGTATGAGCACCTCAGTGACAGCGTCCAATTGCTGGAAATCCATACCCATCCGTCGCATCTGACGCTCCATTGCGCGTTTTTTGGATTTCACTTTTTTTACTTTGACCAAATCGTATCCCTCATATTTTCTGCAATTCGTAGTTAGTCGTTATCATTTAGGTTTTCCGTTTATCGATTGAATGGCGTGTTTTAACGGCTACTCCTCTTGTGAGTTCAAGCATTTCTTGAGGACTTAATTGAGCCACTCCAACAGCAAGTAATTCATCCTTACTATCCACTACGAGTACTTCATCACCTGCACGAAGTTGGGGATCCACTTCTTCCACATGCTTTGCAAAAAGACTGCGACCTTCAGCAATAAAATGGGCGACCTCTTGATGAACTACTACGCGGAGTCGTGGATATTTAACCGCAGCATGCAAGCATTTAGCACCCCAGATTGTCAGAACAATACGCCCATCAGTTGCGCGAATTGTCGCAAGGACTTTGGAAGCCAATAGTACTCTTCGAAGACGCCCAGTTCGTTTGGACACTTCCACCTTGCAGGTATCGGGGAATATCTTATGTCCTACTTGTGAGTTGAATTGATAGTTAGCAATGCCTCTTACTCTGTGTAAGCGTTCATTATTTTGCGATTTGGCTCGCCTCGCCTTTTCTACAATAACCTATCCATAAATGTCTGTCGCGTCGCTTCGGTCCCCAATGTTACCTAATACCTTGGCTATGGCTTTAGTGAAATCCTCTCGATCAACTATGTCCCGGAGTTCTCGGATTGCAAACATTCCAGCTTCTGTACATATCGCTTTTAGATCTGCTCCAGATGCCCCTGTAGTTTTTGCCGCAAGCATACTAACATCAACGTCAGAATGGATGTTCATGTTTCGCATATGTATCTTGAGAATTGCCACTCTTGCTTCTTTGTCTGGATATGGAAACTCGATGATTCGATCGAAACGCCCAGGACGAGTAAGGGCACTATCAAGTATATCTGGACGGTTTGTCGCCGCAATAATTCGAACATCACCACGCGGATCAAATCCGTCAAGCATGCTGAGAAGTTGCATGAGGGTTCGTTGTACTTCACGATCCCCACTTGTTGCGATGTCAAGACGCCGACTGGCAACTGCATCGAGTTCGTCTATGAAAACAATGCTTGGAGCGCGTTTACGGGCCATATAGAAGATCTCTCGAACGATGCGAGCTCCTTCCCCAATGAATTTTTGGACCAGTTCAGAGCCAATAACTCTAATGAACGTGGCTTTGGTTTCATGTGCCACCGCTCGCGCAAGTAGAGTTTTTCCAGTGCCTGGAGGTCCACAAAGCAGAACTCCTTTAGGTGGTTCAATACCGACTTTCTCGAAAAGTTCAGGATGAAGTAAGGGAAGTTCGACCGTTTCCCGAATCTCTGCAATTTGATCTTCTAATCCACCGATGTCATCATAAGTAACATCAGGACTTTCTTCAACATTCATTGCTTGTACAAATGGATCGATAGATATGGGTAAGATATCAACAACGGCAAGAGTCCGTTGATTTAGTGCTACTTTTGCTCCGGATTCTAATTTGCTTCCTATAATGGATTCTGGATAATTAACGACAAATTGAGGGCCGGTACTGCTTTTTACTATCACTCGGCCATCATCTAGAACATCAATTACGGTAGCTGAAACAAGTGGTGGTTGTCGGAGTTTATTCAGTTCCGCTTGAAGAATTCGTACTTCATTTTCAAGTCGTGTCCGTTCAGCTACAATTTGTTCCCGTTCTAATTCGAGTTCACGGACTCGCTGCTCTAATAGTAGGGTACGCTCTGCTAGAGTCACATAGTCATCAGGTGATATTGGCTTCTTGCGGAAATCCGTAGAATCGGTCATTGCATGCTCTCTGAGTGACACGCGCTAAAAGCTTTTTTTATTCCCCGACCAAAATTGCCTAATCCTACTAAAAGAAGGTTAGAATGTAAGTAAATTTTTAGATATTGGCGGGTAAATGATAGACTGGTGGCGAAAAGGCTTCATGGTAACTTGTGAAATCTGTGGTCGTGAATGTTATTCAACAAGGGAAATATCGCTTGAAGGGGCACTGCTCCAAGCATGTAATCGCTGTGCTGAACTGGGAAAACCTGTTCCTCGAACAAAACCAACAAGTTCGAGACCGTCATCCATTCCTAGAACCCGGTCTCATTCAGTATCACGTTCATCATCTACAGGTCGTTATCCGTCTACACGATCTCGACCTCAACGACGCGAGTTGGTTCCAGTTGAGGATTTCACCAAACTGATTCGAAAAGCACGAGAACAAAGAGGAATGGCACAAAAAGACGTAGCCCGTCAACTCCATGAAAGGACCTCCGTTATCACGAAAGTTGAAAGTGGCAAGATGGCGCCCACGATCAGTCTAGCGCGGAAGTTAGAACGGTTGTTTAAATTGACTCTGCTTGAAGAGGCAGAATCTGTGGATCTCTCACCTGGTACTTCGCAAAGCTCAGCAACTTTAGGTGACGTTGTACAAATAAAACGCAAGAAATCAACTTCCTAAGCAACCCTAAATGGTTCCGAAACATATTGAGAAGACGAGATTATTTTCATGAAATCATCTGAGTGGCGAATTGTAGTTTTAAAACTGGATCACCGTCCAGAACGTGATAAACGACTTACAACTCATATCGGATTAACTGCTCGTGCATTCGGAACCTCAGAACTACAGACCTCTGGTTTGAAGGACCCAAAAATCGTTGAAACAATAGAACAAGTGTGTGCCCAATGGGGTAACCAAGAATTTAGAGTAACGACTGGGGTTCAGTGGAAAAAACAAATCAAAAAATGGAAAGAAGAAAATGGAGAGATCATCCATCTCACTATGTATGGTCTTCATGTTGACGAGGTGATATCCGAAATTCGAGAGTCTCCCAAGTCAAAACTTATTGTCGTTGGAGGTCCCAAAGTTCCGTTTGAAGTATTCAAAACAGCCGACTATAACATAGCAATCGGACATCAACCACATAGTGAAGTTACCGCCCTCTCAATATTTTTAGACCGCCTTTTTCAAGGGAAAAATCTGTATACGAAATTCCAAGATGCAAAACTTGAGATTCTTCCTTCAGCGCATGGAAAACAAGTAAGAGAATCTGAATGATTTTATTAACTTCGAAATCAAATAAAGCGTCTTTGTTTAACAAAAAGGTCTTTATTCCATGTAAGGACTAGTTATGTGTAGATTTATGTCAGGACGTGAGATGCTAATTAAGCAGGTTGTCATTGAATTCGCCGGTGAAGAAGCGTTTGAAGTAGTGTCACGTTTGAAAGAGGATGAAGAAACGACAGATGAGGAAATTGCCAATGAAACAGGTATGCGCCTTAATGCCGTTCGAAAAATTCTCTATAAACTCTATGACCTTCATTTAGCCTCATATCGCCGTACCCGCGACAAACAAACCGGTTGGTTTGTCTACTACTGGATATTAGAACCAGAACGTATTCACGACCTTCTCCGAGAGAAAAAGAACAAGGTGTTAGAAAGACTGAACCAACGCCTTCACTACGAAACTGAAAATACCTTCTACCATTGCAATCATGACGGATGTCCGCGACATACATTCGAAGAGGCAATGGCTAACGCTTTCAAATGCCCAACCTGTAGTAACCAACTTGTTCATGTGGACAATCTACAGATCATCAACTGGTTGAAAAAACAAATCCGAATATTAGAAGAAGAAATTAAACCCAATTAGAGTCTCTCAGCTTTTTTGACTTTAAGGAGACCCTTTTTAGGGAAGCGTTGATTATTTGAAAACGAAGCGGGCCGATGGTCTAGCTATCTGTTTGGAAATTCTTCAGACAGACTAGAAGGCTATGATACCGCGCTTACACCGCGGTGGTCGGGGGTTCGAGTCCCTCTCGGCCCACCATAGAACTTTTTTCTATGATAACCATTCAAAAGGTTGCTCGTATTGTCCACAAACCGCCTCGTGGAGTAGAGTAGCTTGAAAATATGGTTTTCCCGTTTAATCTTAATTTCAGGACTTTATGATCTCATCATGGCAATTGTGTTTATCTTCGCTACGCCGTTAGTATCAGTATTAGTGAGTTATTCATTAACACCTCTTGAGGGGGCACTTTTACAGATTATTGGAGCCTTTTTTCTCGGATTTGGAATTGCCCTCGTTGCTGCTTCACGCAACCTGGACCAGCTGCTCATAATTCCAGTTTCAAATATTCCAGCGCGTCTTATTGCATCGATAATCGTAGTTTATTATGTCTTGGTCTGGGATATTCCATTTTCTCTTATCTGGTTTGGAATAATTGATGCGATGTTAGCAATTTTGTTCGCTAGCTTTATCCTTGTTTCAAAAGACTACAGTTTCAGTAGGGCTTTTCAAAGGAGTTAACATAAACTTATTAAAGCGCGTCATTTTACTTGAAATCAATCCGTGCCGGGGTATCCTAGCCTGGTAGGGAGCAGGCCTGCTAAGTCTGTGTCCATTGGACTCACGAGTTCAAATCTCGTCCCCGGCGCCATATCAATCAGCACCAAGCATTAATTCAACGGTGATTGCTTATGCCCTTTACGCCGTTCCATCTTGGTCCTAGTCTGCTTATTGGTTTGATTTTCTTTCCTCTGCTGTATCTGCCTGCAATCTTGTTTGGAAGTGTAATTGTGGACTTAGAACCGCTATCGTTCTATCTTCTTGGGTTACCTGTACTCCACTTATTCTTTCACACATTCTTAGGAGCCACAATCTCTGCACTAATTCTTGCGTTTTTTGTTTATCTATTGCGAGGGGTTTTAGGAGCAATTATGACGGCGTTCCAGCTTCCGCAAATAGCCTCTCCGCTGAATATCACGTTTGCGGCTCTTTTGGGAGCGTACTCGCATATATTGTTGGATGCCTTCTTGTATCCGGAAATGCAGCCGTTTTGGCCTTTATTGGGAAATCCCTTTCTCGGGCTTGTAGCATCTTCTACTGTGTATCTCTTTTGTATTCTCTGCTTCGTTGTGGCTATTCCAGTTTACATTTTCCAGATTTGGCGTATAAAAAAGCAGGCGAAGAAATGATTAAATACCGCGAGGTTGTGGAGCTGGTTGGACGGTGAGCCTAGGCGGGGGGCTAGAAGCCCCGCAGCGCCGCTTCGGGCTGGCTAAGGCTCCCCTGTACCGCAGATGCTCTATACGGCGGGCTGAATGCCGACGTTAGGCTTTCTGACCTGGTGTACGACTCGCTGTTCGTGGCTGTGACGATCCGCCTCGGAGGATCGCTGGTGGTGGTAGGCTTTTCGTAGGAAGGGCTGAATCGCCTTTAGCAGGTGAACCCAGCGAGACCCGGGAGGGAGCAGCGTAAGCCTGTACTGTAGATGCTTCCGAGATCCGGGTCCGAGACCTGGCTGTGAGTACGGCACCAGAAAGGGTTGACGACCGTCGGGGCTCCCGTCCGCCCCTTCTCATTTTATGCCATTCAGCTTGCTTAGAGATTCACGATGAATACAGACTGCACAAATTGCCTGAGATGTCAATTCGCCGCATCGTTGGCACTTTTGGAATGGCATTTCTGTTTCATTCTGAAGTATATTAATAATTTTCATGAAGCTTGCATGGAGGTTAAACTTTGATCCTGGGTGTTGATTTTCAAAGGTATTCAGCCATTCCCGAATTTCATTACGAAGAGAGGTTTCTTTGTATGGACACGGAGGATGATGAACGGGAAGACCGAGAAGTTGCGAATACAGTAGGAGATCCTTCTCAATTATGTGGTAAAGAGGTTTAACGCGAGGGACTAACCATCCGGGCATGCCTTTAAGGAAAGGTGTGATGCGAGATAATCTTTTCACATCCCCCCTGATGAGGTTCATGAGCATGGATTGAACTTCGTCATCCAAGTTATGGCCTAAAGCAAGCTTGTTAGCGTTAATTTTTCGAGCAAGGATATTGAGTCCTTGTCTTCGAAGAGTTCCACAAAAAGCACAAGGTGAAAGGGGGGAATCCGTTTTTTGTGCCCTGTCAGCAATTTCGTCTAATGTTAAAGAAAATAGCTCTTGGTAGGTGGAGGTAATATGCTCAACTTTGAGCTGATTCGTCACATTAGCTAATACTTCTCGGCGTTCATTATCTTGTTTACTTCCCTCTTGCAAAGTTATAGCGACAACTTCAGATTCAGGAAAGCGTTGTTGAATCTCGACGAGGAGCGAAAGGAGAACTGTACTGTCTTTACCTCCTGAATATGCAACCGCAATTCGATCCGTTCGTTGAAGCATCTTGTATTTTGAAATGGCGGTTCGTACCGCGTTCATAATGGACTCGCGGAAACAGGCTTCACAGAGCACTTCACCAGAATAAGGTCGGGAAATTACAGATGGCTTTCCACACAAGCATCGTTCAACGGTCATTTGAGTCCATAAATGGAGAGGACTTTGACCAATAAATTTCCATTCATTTACCTAAAGAACATAGCTAACAGACCGGGATTGAAAATGGTAAAGATGACATTAATGATAAGAATTGAGAGCGCAGTAATCCGAAGACCCCAAAGTAGCGCTTTTGCACTCCTTCGTTCCAGGGAAATGGTTCGATCAATAAGTTCCTTCCAAATCCTATCTCCGTCTAGTGGTGGGATGGGTAGCAGATTGATTAGTCCGAGACTCAATGTAATCGTAAAGAACCAGAAGAGACCTTCTTGTAATTGGAGCTCTTGAAGGGATCCTAGAAGACTAAAGGGGAAGATGAGAGGGTGATACGTTGATAAGAATATTCCAATATAGGCCACAGAGGCATTATACGGATTGGCTCCAACGTTAAAGGATATATTAACTCCTGGTTCCACGGTGAATATGAGAAAGTCACCGGGTTGAGTATTTTCCATGAAGAGTTGGAGATCTTGAGATGTATGTATTGTTGTTCCATTCATACCAGTTATTATCATACCTGGTTCAAGATTTCCTTCCGCTGACTGTTCAGGTACAATACCTTGGATGAGAACACCACTTGGTATAGGAACCACGATGAGTTGGAAGAAGACTAGAACAGCTAGGGCTAAGGTGAGATTTGCTCCAGAGCCAGCCGCATAAAGGCGTGCTCGTTGACTTCGTGTTGCCTTGGTTTTGACGTATTCCTCATCAGGTTCGACGAAGGCGCCGAAAAAGATTAAGAAGGCGAAAATTCCAGAACTTTTCACGGGAATATCATCAGCCCGTGCAGCAATTCCGTGCGCGAGTTCATGCACAATGACAGCAATGATGAGGGGAATGAGAATCATCAAGAAGAAAGTGTAAGACATGGTGATACCTGGAAGGAGTGGTGCAATTGCACCAGGGCTCCCAGTCTGACCAGTCATCTCTTTGATGAATTCCCAGATATTACTTCCTAGAGCGTAGATAGCATAAAGCGAGAAGAAAAAGCCAACTCCAATGAAGCCTGACCAGATGTATCGCCAAGCGCGAGGATGCCAACGACCTATGCGATTCAAGAAATTATTGAATTTTTCAGTTCGGGCGAAGAGCATGAAGGGACCAACATCAATTCCGTATTTTTCTAGATTGAAGTATGAGGCTAAAGCGATGATTATCATCCAGACTAAAAGTATCAGGAGCCAGGGTAGAAGGGGGAGAATAAATTCGAATTGAAGCATTAGTGCTATCGCCTCAGGAGTCTTCACAATTTTTTTATCGATATAAATGTGTGCTGCACCGATGAGGGAGAAGCTTTTAAGAGATGCGGTTGGGGCTCGTTTGGTGAGTGTTAACCTATGACACCGAAATTTGTGGTCGTGTTTGTAACAGTGGGTGATTACACCGAAGCACAATCCATCGCCCGAAAGCTTGTAGAAGATTCATTGGCTGCTTGTGTTGGAATGGTTCGCCAGAGTTCAATCTATTGTTGGAAGGACGAAATTGTTGAGGATAATGAAATCTTGTTAATCATCAAAACAAGACAAGATCATTTTCACAAACTTCGTGACGCAGTATTGAGTGTGCATAGCTATGATGTACCTGAAATTATCAGCCTTGAAATTCAAGAGGGACACGAAGCTTACCTCAACTGGATTACAGAGAATGTTGGAGTGAAGTGATAAGCCCTGACTAGGTTCGATTAGCAATGCCTCGAGAAAAAACGGTTCGTCGCGATACAGGAAGTCAAGAAGTAATCTATGAAGAACATCATTGGTTACTACTTTCTCAGTTACGTCAGAGAGCAATTGTTGTTATGGCGGTTCTAGAACAAACAGGAATTGAGCCACTAATTCATGGAAGTATTTGTCGTGGTGATGTATCAGAACACAGTGATGTTGATGTATACATTCCTCAGGTCGTACCCTCCTTTTCTGTCGAATTTGCTTTAACTCAGGCAGGTTATCAAATCATCCATCGTGAGTTAGTGCATGCAACTCCCTTCCACGCCATCAAGGCACACATCTTCTTACCGAATAATTCCGTTGTAACATTTCCATTAACTAATCCTGCGCCCATTGAACTCGAATTTTATCAATTTGGAGGATGCTTAACAAAAGACTATCTTGAGAAAGGGCAGCGTGTACCAGGTGTTGATAAACGCCTTATTCTAATTGAACCGATAGATGCAGGTCATATTGAAACAGCGGTTGTGGGTAATGAGACCGTTGTAGCGAAAAAAGTCGGCGTCAATCAAAAAATTGTCGAGGAGCGAGTAAAAATATTAATGCGCCGTGACGAGGTCGGTCGAACAGGTGTGTATCTGAAACGCCCACTATCGCCCAATGATACATTCGAATCTCTCCTTAAACACATTGGCGACCGAGATCCCGTTGTCCGCCGCAGGATACAAAAGGGGTAGTCAGAAATGACCCGCGAAATTCAACTTTCACAGGGAAATTCTCCATTTGTGGGTCGTTTGGTGAAAGGCTGCCGCGAATGTATAAAAGGTGCAAAATTAGTTCTTTTCATTACCGGAAACTGTTCAAAAGCGTGTTTCTACTGCCCGATATCTGAGGAAAGACGAAATCTTGATGTTATATATGCCAACGAAGTTGCGGTAAATGATCTCAATCAGGCATTGGAAGAAGCTCGCTTAATTGATGCCACGGGGATGGGAATAACAGGAGGGGAACCCCTACTTGAACCGGAAAGAACCCATCAATTCATTAAAGCTTTCAAAAGGAAGTTTGGACCAGGTTTTCATATTCACCTTTACACGGGCATGGAGCCAGTTCCATTAGAAACAATTGAGCGCCTATTGGATGCTGGGCTTGATGAGATACGGCTTCATCGTTTTGATGTAGGACCTGACTATCCTGAATTACGCAAAAAAACAAAGGGTCGCGCTAAACTTGGAATCGAAATCCCAGCGATTCCAGGTATGTTGAAGCAACTAAAGAAGTTGTTACGCGCTTTTGAAGAAAGGGGCATAGACTTTGTCAATATTAACGAGTTAGAATTCACACCATTAAATGCTAAGATGTTAAAGCAACATGGATTAAACCTGGAATCGGATACAATTGCTTCAGTTCAGGGAAGTGAAAATGAAGCCCTAGAGCTGGTCGAATGGGCAGCTGCCGAAACTGAGTTGCATGTTCATTTTTGCCCACTTTCCTTAAAGGATGGAACTCAACTTCGAAACCGATTCCGACGGCGTGCTAAGAACGTGGCACAACCCTTTGAGCAAATTACCAAAGAAGGATTACTGAAAAAAGGAATTATCACTCTACCTGCCGGTACAACACTCACTGAAGTTCGGAATAGTCTTCAATCTGAGTATCAGATTCCTCAAGACAAGCTCTGGATTAATGAAAAACAAAAACGGATCGAAACGTCTACTAGTATTATCAAAAAACTAGCTAAACCACTGAAAGCAAGGGGCTTTCAAGTTGGAATCGTTGAAGAATATCCCATAGCGAGTCGATTCCAGGTTTCCTATACTCCACTCTAGCTCTCAGGCAACGCAAACCGCAGAAGGGCTGCTATTCCTCCAAGACCCTCAAGCAGTTTCCCTGCTTGGTGTTCAGCACTGAATATTTCTACGGTTCCTGCTTGCTTTTCGACTTGTCGCATAATAGCTTCCATTTTACGCCGTTGTTCAGGTTCCGCTTCGCGAAACATTTTATCGAGAATGAGTAAAGTTTCAACAGCACCAAACTGAACTGCCCGGTTAATCTCTGTCCACCCATATGCCGTTTTCCCTGTATCTTTTCCTAAATGGCGCATTATATCATCCATAAGTTGGATTTCCCGGTTTAGCCGAATTTCACTAGCGATCCGTTCGATTATCCCTCGATTAAGTGCTTCGTAAATTCCACTAACCGTACCTGTACTTACATGTTCTAAGAGGATGAGATTCTTACTTTTGGGAACCTTATTCTTCAGTACCTCAGCAAGTTTTTCTTTCGTGGAACCGGGTCCAACGATTACAATACGAGTGACTTCTGGTAATCTTTCAAGTAGTTCATGAAGTTGGGTTGCAATCCCAGAAAACATTTGATCCATGGCGCCTGCTGTTTGAATATATTTTCCGTATTTGCCCCTTGCTCTTCCATGGATTTCAACACGGACGTCAATCCCCGAATCATCAATGATGCCAATTACCGCTTGATCCTCTTCTACAGCAATAATTATCAGTCGTTGTCCCTTTCGAGAAACAGCGTCTTCTAGTCGGCGTAGAAGAGGGCGTGGCCAAGTTTCTTTGATAATTTCGACTTTCAGTCCTGGCTCGATGTTGATAGTGTGATAGGTTCCAAGAGAAACAAAATCTTCTGGGCCTTCCAGTATTTTCCCCTTTACACGAAGACGATTTGAGTATTTGTGCAAAGCAACCTCTTCGACTTTTAATCGAATGAACATACGACGCCGTTCACCTTTATCAGGGCGGGAGGTATCGTCCATATCACGTCGTACGCGCCGAACTGTCCGTGCGGCCACTTGATCGTCCGGGAGGATGATATTGTATAGGTGCCATAAGTCATCCATATCTTCAGGAACAACGACGACGAGACCGATTTTTAGTTTCTTAGTCACAATTTTCACGAACAGCCGCCTCAGCAATTGATTAGACCAACATCCACACAAATATTTCTATCCACTGTAAGGAAATAAGTCAATGATTAGAATTAGATCCATACAGAAGCATGATTTCGAGCAACTAATCCAGATTGAGTTTGAATCTTTTACAGATCCTTATCCAAAAGAGTTATTCCAATTTCTGGCGGGAACTCAACCGGATCAGTTCCTTGTGATCGTTGAGAAAAAAGAAGAAACTGAATCCATCATAGGTTATGCAGTGGCGGATATTGAAAGAAAGAAGCAATCGAAGGTTGGACATATTCTCTCTATCGCGATTGGTAAACAATATCGGAGAAGGCGTTTTGGTTCCAGATTACTTTCAAAACTCATTAATGTCTTGAAATCAAAGGGTTGCAACGGAGTAGTTCTTGAAGTTCGGGTTTCAAACGATGACGCACATTCGTTTTATCAAAAAATGGGTTTTCGAGAAGTCAAGCGAAGTCGTAGGTTCTATGATGATGGTGAAGACGCATTGATAATGGCTCTAAACTTGGAGGAGGCGTCGTGAAACAATCACAGGAACAACGGTGCCTGTTCATTTTATCTGGCGAACATGAAACACTTCCTCAAGCAGAATTATGTGCAATTTTAGAAGCAGAAGGATTCCCCTACGAAGTTGAGGGGCATCAAAATCAGGTTTTACTCCTTGAAGTTGATCCTAAAGGCGCCAAAATTGCCACAGAACGTTCTGGCTTGGTAAATCATGCAAGCGTTGTATTCTTTGAATCCCTCGCAGATGAGAGGCAAATATTGGAGAGGGTAAAGAACTGTGACTTTACTGGGTGGATTAAACCCAAAGGTCGGTTTGGTGTAAAAATAACCCGGGTTCAACGAGAACCTGCTGTGTTTGATGTAGACGAATTAGCGAGCAAAGTGGGTTCGCAAATCTGGCAGGCTCTGAAAGGACAAGTCGCGGTTGATTTAACGAATCCAGATGTGCTATTTTTAGGTGTGATAAATGGTAACCAATTCTTTTTCGGACCATATCTAGCGTCGCGTGATAGAGCTGGTGTTTATCAAAGACGTAGTCCACTCCGCCCATTCTTTGTCCCCAGTGCGATTCACCCCAAATTTGCACGAGTCATGGTCAATCTTAGTCGAGTTAAGAGGGGTGATCTTCTCCTTGACCCATTTTGTGGAACTGGAGGCCTTCTCTTAGAAGCGGCTGATATCGGTTGCGTTTCCCTCGGATTTGATATTGATGTCTCAATTCTCACTGGATGCCAACAAAATCTAAAACACTACAAGGTTCCGTTCAATGGAGCTCTCGCAGATGCACGTATAATCCCGTTATGCCCTGAAGGATTGAATGCCATCGCCACTGATCCACCCTACGGAAGATCGAGCTCCACAAAAGGTTCCGAGGTTGTCGAACTCATTCAAACAAGTCTAGAAGTCTTGGCAAATCACCTGAAAAAGGGCGGTTATCTTTGTCTGGCCCTTCCAGAGAAATACTTTGGAAAAGAAATCATACCTACAGACAGTTTTTCTATTGTTGAAACGCATACCATGCGGATTCACCGTAGTTTAAATCGTCTAATTGTGGTATTACAACGACAGTAGTATCGATGGATGAAATGATGAAGATTTATTTTCTTGGAGTAGGTGGCGGAATTCCTTCACAGAACCGAGCATCGCCTGCGACAGCCATCTATTTCAAAGGAAAGATTTTGCTCTTTGACTGTGGAGAGGGGACCCAGATTCAGTTAAAACGTTCTGGTCTCAGCCCTCAGCGAATTATCGAGGTTTTCATCTCCCATCTTCATGGCGATCATGTCTTGGGATTGCCTGGGTTACTATCAACCATGGCTATGCTTCAACGTACAAAACCTTTGACTATTTATGGTCCTCCCGGCATCAAAACCTTCATCGAAACCAACCTAGAGCTAACTCACACTCAACTCGACTTCGATTTTGCTATAAAGGAAGTAGAAAAAGGAACGATAACTCACCAAAAACAGTACTGGGTGGAATGTCTTCCTGCGATTCATAATATCCCTACATTTTCATACATCCTTCGTATGGCAGATATTCCGGGGAAATTCTATGTTTCTAAGGCTAGAAAATTAGGGATCCCATCAGGTCCTCTACGTAAGCGCCTACAGCAAGGTCATACAATAACAACTGCAGGAGGAAAGCGAATAAAACCAAGTGAAGTAATAGGTCCCATTCGAAAGGGTCCTGTTATTGTTTATTCTGGTGATACTGCCCCCAATCCAAAATTGACCACAAAGGCAAAGAATGCAACTCTTCTCATCCATGATGCCACCTTTTCGGAAGGACACAAAGATAAGGCCAAAGAATTTCTCCATTCTACTGCTTCGCAGGCAGCACAGATCGCTTCTAAGGCAAAAGTAGAACACCTTGCATTGGTTCATATTAGTCCACGATACGTTTCATTTGAAACACATGAAAAAGAGGCACGAGAAATTTTTCCTAACGCTTTTGCTCCCAATGATTTGGACGTCTTGGAACTGAATCCTTGTCTAAAATTCCTGGCTTGATCTTCCTAAAGAAGCGTTTTCCAGGTTACAAAATGCCCATCAGATTATTCGAGTTTGAGATTGTTTCGAAACTTTGGTCTTCCCTTAATGGTTGGGGGGCTGATATAATCGATAACATCTTGGATGTTGTTGGCTTGTATTTCAATACGAATTGGTCCAGTAGCAGTATAATCAGTTAAGTCACAGAGATGAAAGCGGTTCACAAAGGCAGCCTGGCGCTGTACAGCAAAAACTAATTCATTATTTTGAAGCGATTTGAGAAGCTGTTGTCTAACCGCTTCGAGAATCCGTAGTTCACGGAATTTTTTCGCGAACGTTGCTATTGATTCTGGCCCCGTAGCATAACCTTTCATAGTTGTCGTTTTTTCAGGTTCCTGAAATACTTCGATTGATGCAGGAGGACACAGATTCAATAGAGCCTGTTTGACTTTTTCGATGTCCTCTGTTGGTTTGACATCAGCCCACAAAGTGACGGAGATTATCTAACAGCCCTCCAGTCAATTAGTCTATTTTGAATTCTTCTTTTAGAATCCGAAGAGTCTTTACCTTCAACTCTTCAGGGTCGCCCTCATTAACAATTACTAGATCTGCTTGAGCAATCACACGCCCTATTCCAATGTCAAGTTCGCGAGCATCTCTTTCATGGAACGCTTCTTCAGTTAAGGCATCATCTTCTCGACCGCGCTCTTGAAGACGAGCGAACCGAATTTTGGGAGAGGCATGAACCGCAATTACTTTGACATAATCAATAACTCGTTTAAATGCAGAAACTTCGGCCTCGCTCCTTGCACCGTCAATTACAATATGTGGATTGGAAACTTGTTGTAATTTTTCAATACATCTTTCTGCAACCACAGCAGGGCCATACTGATCTCGAAGTTCAATCATTATTTGACCTAATGATTGAGGAGATGCTTGGAGCTTTCGACAAGCGACTTCTTCACGAATCACGTCACCCATCACGATCACAGGAATAGCCAAATCCGAGGCGACGGTGAGCCCAATGGACTTACCCGAGCCTGGCATTCCACAAAAAATGACAGCAGTTTTTACTTGCAAGGCAACCACGATGCTTGAATTAGGATTTTACTTATACAGGCGCTTTTCTTTCGTGGAACGAATTGCTTCTACATGTTTGAATGTAGATTCATCTATGGATGAAAGCCCCTTTGAAAGCGCGTGGTGAAGAGCCCCTTTGAGTACCCTGTCTTTCAAATCACGCCCTGAATAGCCTTCAGTTCGTCGGGCAATCGCATCCAAGTCAGCTTCAACAGGCATTGGAAGAGTAGATGTATATTTTTTAAGAATTTCAAGGCGTTCATCGTAATCGGGAAGCGGAAATTCGATTTCTTCTTCAAAACGGCTTCGTAAAGCAGGGTCTAAAAAGTCTTGACTGTTGGTTGCGGCAATCACAACAACGCCTTCTTGGTCTTCTACAAGGTCAAATTGCGAGATGAGAGAGTTCACTACTTCGGTTACATCTCCACGAACCGATTGAAAACCTCGATCGAGCCCAATTGAATCGATTTCATCAATAAAGACGATACAGGGTTTATTCCGTGCAATGTCCTCGAAAAGTTTGTTGACCTTATCTGCTCCTGCCCCAACATGTTGTCCAATAAGTGATGTTGCCTTGATGTAGAAGAACTCAGCTTTTGTTTCTCCAGCTAGTGCTTGGGCTAACATGGTTTTTCCAGTTCCAGGGGGTCCGTGAAAGAGGACGCGTCGTGGGGCCCATTCAGCGAAGCGGGAGGGGTTGGCAATGTACTTTTGGATAATGAGGCATTTGGCCTTGGCGTTTTCATGTCCGATGACATCATTAAATTTAATTTGCCGAGTCTTAGCTGTACTAATTCTTGGAGATTCGATTAGGCGGACTTTTGTATCAGCCACGATGTGGGCTTCAGTTGGCGAAACTGAAACAACTTCGAACGCGAAATCAGGAAGGAGCAATTGGTCGAAGAGATAGTCATTGAGTTTGACTTTCATTCCCTGCCATTGATCGACGGCATATGCGCTGAATAATTTTTCATCTCGAATTCTGAGCAGCGGATTAACTGAGGTATTATTTACTTCTAATGGATAACCAGCGGGTCGCAGAACAACTTCTCTTGCTGGGATAATTTGTTGTGCAAGAGGGTCAGCGTGTGTTCGAGAAATTTCAGCTAGCGGTTTTCGTGTGCGTGATGATTTCTTTGTCTTCAACCAAGCAATGCCTCCCAAAAGCAAGCTGTTCGCCATTGGTAATGGAGAATGATATAAAGTTTCCCCATATCTTTAGAGTAGAAAATCATGAGATGAGTACTAATGGCAGGAATCCGCTGCTTTATTGCTGTTGAGGTTGATGATCCCATAGTAACTAGACACATTCGAAAAAAACAACAAGATCTTCAATCAAGTAGAGCCAAGCTAAAACTAGTTGAAGAAAAAAACCTCCACTTTACTTTACACTTTCTTGGAAATGTTGACGAGGGACGAATCCAGGACCTTACTGAATTACTTGAAAAGGTGGAAGGTGATTCGTTTAAAGTTGAACTGGTTGGTCTCGGTTGCTTTCGACCTCAGCGACCTCGAGTGATATGGATTGGATGTACATTGGGTGCAGACCAACTCATTCACCATCAGCAGTTCCTTGGAAAACAACTTAGGACACATGGATTCCCATCTGAGAAGCGAAAATATACACCTCATCTTACGATTGCTAGAGTCCGGAGTGGGGAAAACCGTTCCCAATTAATGAAGCTTGTTGATGAACACAAAAACTATGAATTCGGTAGGTTTCGAGTCAAAGCAATCAAGTTGAAGAAAAGCACACTTACACCGAAAGGTCCTATTTATGAAGACTTGGCTGTGGGAGAACTAAACGAGGTTGGGTAAGAGCAGTTCACACGTACTATTTTAGAGGAAAAAGGTAATGAAAATTCTTGTAACAGGTGCAACGGGATTCATAGGGCGTAATCTTGTAAAAGCGCTAGTAAGAGAGGGGCATGATGTTGCCGCCTTGGTAAGAAGGACGAGTAACGTTAAAGAACTGCCCAAGAAAATTCGATTAATAGAAGGAGACCTGCATGATCTTTCTTCTTTGAAGAAGGCAGTTGAGGGAAGGACTGTCGTAATTCATTTAGCAGCCTATTTTGAATTTTACCCAAAGGACGTAGATATGCTTTATCAGGTTAACGTTGAGGGAACTCGTAATTTACTCACTTCTTGTATCGGATCAACAGTGAAGCGATTCATTTATTGTTCAACCACTGAAACAACCGGAACAGTTGCGAATCCTCCAGCAACGGAGGAAACCGAACTACAGCCAATGTATGAATATGGAAAAAGCAAGATTCAGGCAGAAAATGCAGTACGAGAGTTTTCAGAAAAAACAGGATTCGAATACGTTATTCTTCGTCCTGTAGGAGTAGTAGGTCCAGGAGAGTTTTACATAGGATTTGAAACCATCAAGGCAATTGCCAATCGAGAAATCTCGATGATTCCTGGTGACGGACAAAATCATATCATGTATATTCATGTTGATGATGTTGTGAAAGCATTTCTCATTGCATTGGAATCTAAGTCAGCAAAGAATGAAACCTTCATTATTTGCCCCGATGAACCTTTGACCTATGAAGAAGTCTTCAATGTTGTTGCTGAAATATTGGGTGTAGAGCCACCGACAAGGAAAGTTCCAGTAGGTTTTGCAAAAATGGGCGTTGGATTGATTAGCTTCTTCAAACACAGGGGAAAAAGAACTTTTCTTTGGCATATGAAAACAGTCGATGCATTGAACAGCGAACGTTGGTATTCCAACGAAAAGGCCAAGCGAATGCTAGGATGGAAACCAACTATGACAATGGAAGATACCTTTAGAAGTGCAATTGATTGGTACATATCAGAAGGACACCTTGAGAAAAAAGAGACGGACTAGGAAAAGGAATTAAAAGGGCTTGAGTGTTAAGAGACCAGCCCGTGGGCCGGTGGTCTAGATCCCAACTGGTGACTACCACAGGCTAGAATGGTATGATGCCTGCCTGGGGCGCGGTTTACTTGAATTGAAGTAATCCCCCTATCAGGTGATCCCGCGTTCAAATCGCGGCCGGCCCACCACTTTTCTATTCTTAGATTAGAGACTGATCTTCCACCAAGGTTTGAGATTCTTTTTCATTTCTGATAATAACTTGTCCAGATATTTTCCGATGCGGGGATCCTCCTCGGGAGGGATTTCATTGACAGGTTTACCTTTTCCGCTTAAACCGACAAGGGTGTTATAGATTGATTCTGCCAAGGCTTGAAGATCGTAACCTCCTTCGAGAAACATAACAACTTGTCCTTTACAGTGCTTTTGCGCTACTTCGACGATAAGTTTTGTAGCTTTGAGAAAGGCTGTGGCGCTGAACTGGAGTCCTGTGAGATAATCGCGGAAATGGCCATCATAGCCAGCAGAAACTAGAATAGCTGTCGGTGCGAATTGCTCAGCGATTTGAGGAAGAAGGACATTGAGTCCGTGAAGAAAAGATGAATCAGTGGTTCCGGGAGGGAGGGGGAGGTTGATGTTGTAACCTTTACCGGGACCTTCTCCAACTTCTTCGATATAACCGGAATAGCCGGGATATAATGTTCGTCCGTCCTGATGAAAGCCAAGATACAGGATGCGGGATTCAGCGTAATGGATTTCTTGGGTTCCATTACCATGATGGGCATCAATGTCGAGGATTAGAACCTTGCTATCAGGAATGGTTTCAGTGATATGCCGGGCAAGCACCGAGATGTTATTGAAAAGACAAAACCCACGTGCCATCTCCGCATTGGCATGATGTCCGGGAGGACGAACTAGAGCAAAAGCATTATCAAGATTTCTTGCTTGGATTTCTTGCCAGGCATTAATTCCAGAACCAGCCGCTAGAAGTGCGGCATTCCATGATCCCTTTGATGCACGTGTATCAGAATCAAATCGACTCTCTCGATCCGAAGCCGTGTGAACTAGGTCAATGTACTCTTTAGGATGGACTCTTTCTAATTCGGGAATTGTTATTGCGAAGGGTGTTTCTAGTGTGATATTTGAATTATCGAAGACGTTACGTTCATTTAAATATTCAATAACTGCAGTGAGTCGTTCAGGGCGTTCGGGGTGCCCAAACCCCATGTCATGTTTTAAACAGTCAGGATGATAGAACAGCCCAGTAGGCATGACTGAAACCCCATTATTTGAAGAGTGCTAGTCAAGTGTCAGTTGTGTTTGCCGGGTAGTTTGACGCCGTGTTGCCTTTAACGCTTGTTCTTCTTCGGTGTCGATAACCCCACCACATTGTTGTTTAATTGATTGAGCAATTTGAGGACCAATTGTAGGAATAGTAGCAAGTTGAGCAATGGGCGCATCTCGAATACGCTTCTTCGACACGAAGCCAGCACGAAAGAGAAATCGAGCACGTACACGCCCAATTCCTTGGAGTTCAACCAGTTCTGCTAGTTCTCGTTTTACACCATATCTGACTCGAAGTTCTAACTCTTCTAATTCAGGAACAACTTTTCGACAGTCAAAAAGTGGAGCAATCTCTTTGCAGGCATAGAGAAGCCAAGCCTGTGTGTCCACAAGCCGAAGGAGATCACCTGATCCTATCTTGAATTGGTTAATGAGCTGATCCTCAGGGAGTTCTTCAACCCAAGCTTTGGCAAGAAGGGCAGTTTTAACTTCAGCTAAAAAGAACTCGTAACGATCTCGGTGATACCGGGGGTCTGGAACAGCCACTAAGAACTCATCGATATGTTCGATTACATAGTCATGGAATCGTTCATCTTCTCCGCGTCGAAGGTAGAGATTTGCCATATCTGGTGTATGGCTAATTAGATGGAGGAAGGAAACATCTGTTGTTTGGTCTATCTGTTTGGATGCTTTCAAAAGACCATCGCGAATTATAACAGCGGATTTGGGGTCAATATAAAGTTGTGAAGTGCGTCGACCGAACTTTGTAGCACGTAATCGAGAACCAGATTGTGCTAAGAGATCTTCATCTTTGAGGAATTTCACAATCAAATCAATCATATATTCGACTTCATCTGGGTCCCGTTGGTGCCCAAAGAAAGTTTGCCGAATGAAGTTCATGATGCCTTCCTTGTCAGAAGCGTAGTTCATGGCGATTGTTGAGAGCACATGGCTCCGCAGAGCAGATTCGCTTGCGAGTTTTGAAATTATACTTTCAGGTGAACCAAGAATGTAGTAGTCTAATAGAAAATCTCGTTCGCTCTCATTGCGCGAGATGAGGATTGCTGTTCCTGTGGTATCGTATTTTGGTCGACCCGCCCGACCAGCCATTTGCTTGTATTCAAGTACCGGAATGGGTTGATAGCCTTCTATCCTGTCAAAACGCCGATATTCCCGAATAACAACAACCCTTGCAGGAAGGTTTACCCCAGCCGCAAGAGTTGGTGTCGCACAGATTACTTTGATGAGAGTATTCTTGAACGCTTCTTCGATTAGTTTGCGTTCAGAATATCGTAGACCGGCATGATGAAAGGCAACGCCTGCTCTAATCAAACGGGCGAGTGTATCTGTTACTTGTGTGACTTCGCCAAGTTGAAGCAATTTCTCTGCAATATCCCCCAATTGTTTTTGTTCACTTCTTTTGAGTCGGGGGGCGACAATTGAACCTAGCTTTTGAGCGGTTCGAACCGCAGAGCGGCGCGTGTTGAGAAAAGCTAGGAGTTGTCCCTTTTTTCGAATTACACTTCGAACTATATCTCCTATTGGAAAAGAGGTGGCAGGAGCATAACTATCCTCTTCACCGTCACCAAAGAACACTTTGCCCTCATGATACACTCCTTCTTGAAGGGCGACGGGGCGCCAGTCACTAATGACTGCTGTCCCTTCAAGCCATTCAGCAAGTTCTTCGGCATTATCCACTGTTGCACTTAGTGCAAGAATTTGGGCATTTGGTGCGATTTGCCGTAATCGGGCAAGAACCACCTCGAGTGTGGGTCCACGTCCAGGATCGTTGATGAGGTGGACTTCGTCAGCTATTACGACGGCAATCTTTGCCATCCATTTCGCCCTGTGACGTAGCAGTGAATCAGCACGTTCGTTAGTACAAACCAGAATGTCATATGTTCCATACTTTTCCTCGGCTGTATCATAGTCCCCAGTCGTGATTCCAACATTCACTCCAAGCTTTGAATAAGAACGAAATTCTTCGAATTTCTCTGAGGCTAGCGCTCGGAGGGGGCAGAGGTAAAGTGCTGTGCCTCCTTGTTCCAGAATTGATTTCAACATACATATTTCAGCAATGAGCGTCTTTCCCGATGCAGTTGGTATTGCCAAGACTACGTTTTTGCCGTCAAGTATTCCAGTTTTTATCGCTTTTTGTTGAGGGGGATAAAGTTTTGTTATGCCTTTTTCCAAGAAATAATCCTTAACTCGTTTTTCCAAAGGTAAACTGGCAATACGTTTTATCGCACGTTCCCACCTATTGGCTAGGCACCCTTGATGTATTTGAGTTTATCAGGTCGGGGTTCGAAAATTAAACCATCTTTATCTCTTAGTTGAATGATTGCCTGCCTGACGAAATCTGCTGAGATGCCATCAAGTTGAGCCCGTTCAACTAATTTGTCTATTGGAACTCCATCAGGGGCCTCTTTTTCAAGTTCTCGTATCATTGCTAGGATGGCTTGTAACCTGTCGCGCTGGGATTTGGCTCGTCCGATCATAATATTGTCGATATCATATTGCCCTGTCTCTTGATCAAAACCGACTTGTTGGAGAGTAACTTGGACAAGTCTAACTGCTGCTTGCGCATCTTCTGCGAGGACTTTGTCTCGTAATGCCATTTTAGCATGGGCTTCTGATAATCTGATGAGTGATTCTAATTGACGAGCGGTGATTGGAACAGGCGCATTTTCGCGTTCACCGGATTTTCGCATTCCAAGATAGAATTCCTTCATAACATTAAGAGCTTCATCAGTAAGTGTTGGAGTAATACTCCTACGGGCATATGCAATATATTTTCGAAGTAATTCAGCAGAAATTGGAGGGTCTTTAGCAGTTCCTTTCTGTTGATGAAGCTGAATGATGTGGTCAGCGGTTCGTTCGTCCCGTTCAGTTTCGGGTAAATCTGTTAGTGCAAAAATGAGATCAAACCGGGATAACAGCGTGACTGGTAAATTAACGTTCTCAGAAAAGGAGCGCTCTGGTACATAACGACCTAGGTTTGGATTGGCCGCAGCTAATATTGCAGTTCGAGCATTTAAGGTCGCCACGATACCTGCTTTTGCAATAGAAACTGTATGTTGTTCCATTGCCTCATGAATAGCCGTACGGTCTTGCGGTCGCATTTTGTCAAACTCGTCAATACAAGCCGTTCCACGATCGGCAAGAACGAGAGCTCCAGCTTCAAGAGCAAATCCTTCGGTGTCTGGATCTCGGAGAACAGCGGCAGTAAGCCCCGCAGCAGTAGATCCCTTTCCAGACGTATACAAACCACGTGGCGCAATTTGAGCAACGTATTTGAGGAGTTGGGATTTGGCTGTTCCGGGATCACCTACAAGAAGAATGTTGGAGTCGCCCCGAATTTTCACTCCATCGGCAAGGGTTTTGCTTACACCACCAAACAGGAGTAGACAAACAGCTTCTTTGATATCAGTTAGTCCATAGATTGAGGGAGCAATTGAGTTGACTAATTTTCGATGAATTAACGGGTCTTTTGCTAATTCTCGGATTTGTTCCTCTTCCTTGGGTTCAATCTCAACACGGTCTGCTTCACGTTCCGACACTTCGACAAAGTTGGTTGCAAGAAATACGCTAAAGGTTGGAGCTTTTCGCCGAGATCGAGCAGTCACATCCTGAGTTGAACGTAAAATACCAACAACACGACCAGGATCACCGGGACGAGCAATATCCACTAAATCATCTTGAAGGATGCAATCGAGCGCCCGAGGAAGTGCACCAGGAGGAAGCTCTTCAGGTTTTTCTTGGAGCCGAATTTTTTGCCAATCAACAAACTTCGATCGTTCAGGAATGAGTTCAAAAGGGCCTTTACTGCGGCAAGCATCATTGGTACATAAGGAGGGAGCTATGAATTGGTTGGCTTGGGGTACATAGATAATTTCTTGACATTGCCGACATTGGAACACACCCTCAACTAGAAGTGGCTTCACATCGCTTACTCGCGTCACCAACGCATCAACCATAATGAGCTGCCCGATATGTTCTGATCGAATAAACCGAACCGAAACACGATCAGGTACTTCCTTAAATCGTGCATGCAGGTTCTCAACTGTTTCCGAATAGTCAGGATCAACGATTCGTAGAATGCGGCGAATCGCAGCAGATGCGGCGTCAATGGCTCGTTTGGGACCTTCTTTTGTGGCCTCAGCAAGATCTGGATCAAAAGTAAGTAAATGGTTGAAATCAATGGACACTGAGATAAGGTTTTCAAGGCTCAAGCGCCCTATGGCATCATGGTAGGGTGTGTCGCCCTCTTCGGTTTTATATGACTTGAGGAACTCTTCGAACCGTGCGATAAAATCAATTTCTTCAGTCACCAGTCTCAATCTCCAATACTTCTGTTTGCCATTTTCGTAGTAAATTTACTAATCGGTCGAAGAGCCATCGTTCTTCTTCAGTCATTTTCTTTTTTGTTTCGCGTAAACGCTCCTCGCGTAGGGATAATTTCATTATTTTTAAAAGTCTGCTGTCTAACAGATCGCGTAGTAGTTGCTCCATTTTTGTTTGAGCTGCTAATCGAACATCATTTGGCGACATTTTATTTTGATATGCAAGGTGTTCGATACTATTTCGAACTTGGTAGTAAAAGTCATGGTCCAATGATTGGAGAACCGGCTCCCCTGTTTCTTGCCATAACGCCTTTTGTAAATCAGCGACTTTAATGCCTGGATCTTTCAGTTGAGCTAGGTTGGAAGAAATGAGCACGTTCGCAACCCAACGTGGCACTAATATTTCACGACCTTTTTCAACTGGTCCATAAGTGGCGTCTTGTGTCTTAAATTCGTCAAGAGGTTTTAATGCGGTAATGGTTACCATTGTGTTTTCGTATTGGAAACTAATTGAATCATTCATGCCAGGGGTTGCCATTTTTATCTCACTAATTTTCCCGTTTTTTTAATAGGAGCCATTATCTGTTGATTGCCGTCGTTGAAGAATTTCTCCGACTCGTTCGTCGAATACTTCGACAGGAATGTCCATGAGAGTTAATCGTGCTCGACGACCGCGTTGTCCTTCTCCAATGCTTTCCACTACTTTTCCGATAATGCCAAGATCTACCAGTGCATCCATGGTTTTTCTAAAGGTTGGCAGTGCTTGTTTTGTAGCGCCATATTCTTCGCAAATTAATTGATAGCCATCATAGACTTTGGCGATGGTGGTAGAGCTGGCTTTCTCTAATTTGAGTTGCCGTGAAACTGCTGCAAGTACCAGAATTTCTTGGTCACGAAGCCCGTATAGCACATCAGATCGTAATTCCGAATAGACTTCTTGTTTGGCTCGTCGTATTAGGTCAGGAGTTATGGGACGGACGTTATAGCGATCCGCAGCTTTGCCTGCCCAGTACAACATTTCAATGCCGTGGCGAGCATTTTCTGTGGACGCAGCGATATTGGAAACCATTTTGATTATGTCATCAGATACAACGTTTTTGTGAAAAGCTAAATCTGACCTAAATTTGAAAATTTTTTGCAGCTCATCTTCATTGTAGGCGGGCATATCTATCCTATCATGAAGGCGCCCTGACAGGGGAAAGCTGAGAGTGTTTTGCCAATCAACCACACGACAAGCAATTAATGTGGAGATGTGAGCTTGTCCATGTTTGGCCACTTCGCTAGCATGGATAAGGCTCAGGAGGTCTTGACCAAGGAGATAAGCTTCATCAAGGCATAAAACTAAGCGAAGGTTTTCTCGGGTTAATCTTCGATTAATCATTGTTGTTATTTCTTCGTCAGAAAAACCGCGGCTTGTTACTTTGAACCGTTCTGTGAGCAAATCTCGTAAAATTGCGCTTTTTGTTCGAAACATGAAACAGTCATAGTATTCGAACCTGACTTTGATACCGCGCTTGGATGCAGCTTTTTCTAGTCCCCGTCCGAAATATCGAATTGAAACTGTTTTTCCCGTTCCGGGTTTTCCGACGACTGCGACGTTTACGGCATAGGCGCCTTCATTATTGAGTAATGGTTTGAAGTCATGACTCAGGCGAACAAGCTGATCTTCACGATTGGGTAGTTCAGGCGGGATGAACGCCGGATGTAGGGTTTCCTCATTCTTGAAGACAGATGCACCTAATAACGCCTTTTCGATGATGTTCTCGCCCACATGTACACCCTCGAATTAGTCTATTTGAGAAGGCTAGCCGCTTCACTGCACGAACAGAAGTTGCTGCCCATAAAAGGATTTTCCACACTCACGTAAAAGTAACTAGGATTATCCTATATTGAGGATAGGTTACTTCTTGCGTTTGTCCTTCTCTTTCTTTCCTAACCACCAGTCAAGGTAGTCACGACGACGTTGGGATTTTACTCGTTCTTCGTCCTCGCGGCGATATGATGATCTTTGCTCATCCCATAGACGATCTAACTCGGCGCGAGAGACGGCGAGGCCACACCGTTGACAAACTTGACGGCTTGTGCGGGAGTCAAATTTCATTGTTCCAGCACACTCTGGGCATCGTGCCATGAATATTTTACACCTGATTTTTGGGTCCTTGGCGGGAACTACCCAACGAACTGCTATAACTCTTTGTATTAAAGGACAGTGACGGCTTTTGCTAGGTTTCGAGGTTGATCAGGGTTATGACCGCGGAGTATGGCTGCATAATATGCTAAGAGTTG
>JBHLQC010000005.1:0-35360 GCA_048885185.1 Candidatus Odinarchaeota archaeon
ATGTCAAGAAGAAGAACGCGTATTCGATCAATACTTAGCCGTTTGGGAACTTTCCTTGAAGCACTACTGATTTTCATCCTGTTATTTAGTGGCGTCGGTGTTATTTTCGTGGGAACAATTACTGGACAAATTGGACCAACAGGGCTATTGCTTACAGTAGGTGTGGGCACCGAAGTTTTTGGCCTTCTAATTGTAGGACTTTATGCCTACTTTCGGTTTCTTCGACAAAGGAACGTTGATGAATCCTAATTGTCAGACTTTCTAGGACCTTTATATCCAATAACATTAGGTAAATTTGAGGGTAGTTATTGGAGATCCTTCTCGGTTCTATTACTGTAATTTTAATTCTCTTTGTACTTCTATTTGCATCAATAAAAGATGTTCAAACAAATATCGTCACAAACTGGGTGTGGATTATTGGATTGTTTGGAATACCCATCGCCAGTTTCCGAATGATTGTTGCGGGTTTTCTTCTTCCTTACGGATTGCAAATATTGTTGATTTTTATCCTAGTAATTGTTGGATTTCGAATTGGAATAATTGGCGGAGCCGATGGTAAGACTATCTTAATACTCTCCCTGACCTATCCTTGGATTATCCTTGACTTTGTTTGGCTGTTATTAGCCCCGTTTTTCATTTTGCTAGGAGGTTTTCTCTTAATCGGAGTACATAGCCTAGTTGTCTTAATTCAGAATCTCATTGCTTGGAAGCAGATTGCTCCTGACTATATTGATGCCTTCAAACCGGAGAAGAAGCTGTTCTGGGTTACCAGGCGACTAGAGAGAAGGTCAACCACACCAGATTTCATTGCGTGGAAACCTGTTTATGTTCCATTGGTTTTGTATTTTTATGTATCTTATCTAGTTTTGTTAATTTTGATAAGCGGACCAATTCTTATCCCAAGCTAGACTACAGTTCGCCACCTGGCATGACTACAAGCCCAGAACTACTGATTTCGAAGGGAAATCGTTTCAAGCTATGACCAGTCTGGCGCATTTTCCGAACAACTAGACTACGTCGGAGTTCTCTATCCTGCTCAGTAAGAGAGAGGATGATTAGCCCTTGGGCAATAAATTCCTCTACTCCATATCGGCTAAAACCCGTTGACCCCTCTGCAACTTCCGACGTCATAATCGAAGTAGCTCCAAGTTCTCGGAGGAGGCTTGACAACTTGAAGATAGCATTCCTGACCGCGGCTATTCCTTCGAAACGAATACCAAGACCGGATACAGAGTCAATAACAATGCGCCGTGCATTAATTCGTTTGGTAACCCGATAGATTTCTTGTGCAAGAGCATTGATATCCAATCCTGTACGAATAGCATGTGGTTCGGTGGTTGGTAATCCAGCTTTGCTGGAAGCCGCATCCACGATAATGAGTTTTTCTTCTTCCTGCAGCTTCTCAAAATTCCACCCAAACCTTTCAGCTTCTCGTCGCAACTCTTTTGGTCGTTCTTCTAATGTAACAAAGACTCCGTTATCCCCAAATTTCATTGCTCCAGATTGAAGAAACTGCATACAAAAAATTGTCTTCCCTGTACCTGCCCCACCGGAGACGAGTACATTACTACCAGGAATAAACCCTCCGTGAAGGATTCCATCTAATCCTGGAATTCCTGTTTTCACCCGTTCTGATGTTTCAGACATCTTCAATTTCCTCCATTTCAATGATTGGCAAGCCTGTTCCAATAAGACCGTCACCTTTCGTCGGTTGCTTAAGGAACCACAATTTAGCGTCAACAACATCTGGGTTGTCTTTAAGCGTGTCAAAAATTTCTTCAAGATCTGATGGCTGTTTACCGAGAATTATCGCAAATATGCCGGTTTCATTCTCATTCAACGCAAGAAAAATGACATTCGCCCGGCTTTCAAGATTTGCCTTTATTTTTTGGGTATGCTCTACAGTGATATCGCGAAGGATATGCCCACCAATTTCAACAACCAACACTCCATACACAGTGTATCCTAACATCTCTTGATCAATGCTAACTGTAAACCGTTTGATAACTCCAGCCTGCTGAAGTTTCCGAATACGAAACAGAATAGTTGTATCGGGAATATTCTGGTTCATAGCTTTCGATAACGTTCGTGCGATTTGTGTGTACTTTGCACGTCCATCCTTTTGAAGTAAAGAGAGGATATGCATATCCTTGTCATCAAGTTTCACTAAACTCCCTCGACGAAAAAATCCTAAAACAACTTTAGAAGAGGACCCCTATTAAGGTTTTCTCAAAGAACGCCCAGCTAATAAAAGGATTCTGCAATCCTGTTAGGGAATCGATAATGTAGCCCAATAAATGAAGTTATACACCAGCAGCCAGATAACCAAAAACAGGAGGATACCTGTACCCAAACCCTTCATTAACCCTCTCACGTGGCCACCAACCTGTTCAGGATTAATGCGGAAAAGAAATAGAGCAATGAAATAAGAAATTACTACTAACGTTATGCCTATGATAAAACCGAATATGCCAAGTGGACCAGAAAGGTTTAAACCTAGGGCAATAGCTGCAGCAATAAAAGCGAAGATTAGGCGCGTATAATAAATCAAATCCTCAGGAGAGAGCCGATTAAACCAAGATTTAGTTTCATCTGACAATGGTGAACACCCGTGATTAAGAGTATGACAGCGTCCGAGATTTTCGTTATGCTACGAGAGATAAAGGACGTTGTAATCGGGAGATGGATTCTGAATATTTATCAACTTAACGGTACGCTGCTTTTTAAAATCAGTAGTGATACGCCGAATAAGGTTTGGCTTATAATTGAACCAGGCAAACGCATGCACCTTACATCACTTACTTATGAACGAGAAGCAAAACTCCGTGCTTTTTGTAAAGCCCTTCGAAAACATCTTCGCGATCACAAAATTACTGATCTTGAACAACATGATTTTGATCGTGTCGTCTACTTACGAGCGGGCCCACCAGAGAAACGATTTACCATTGTGATCGAGTTGTTTGGAGGCGGGAATGCAATTCTCCTTGATCCAAAGGATCGAATCGTGTCAGCAATGACATATCGCCGAATGAGGGACCGGGATATTGTCCGAGGTGCTCCTTTTCAGTTTCCGCCCTTAAGAGCAACTGACCCGAGGGAAATTAATCTGAATGATTTGAATTCGATTCTTGATAACTCTGAACATGATCTTGTTCGAACGCTAGTCCGCAGTTTAAATATGAGTGGCACTACCACCGAGGAGGTTCTTTCCAAAGTAGAAATTGATTCAACTATTTCAGCCAAGAAGCTGACTTCGAAGCAGAGAACGACCTTGCACCAAACACTGATTTCATACTTTGATGCTCTTACCGAAGGGCAGCTTAAACCCCAGATTATAATGGATGAGAATGGTGAACCGATTCAAGTACTTCCTGCAAACAGTGTTCGATATCAGAACATGAAGGTACGTGAGTTTTCAACTTTCAATGAGGCTCTCGATACCTTCTATTCAACATCTCGAGAGGAGATAGCTACAGAGGAAATTGACGAGAAGTATCAACGTGAATTAGCAAAACTTCAACGATTACGAGAACAGCAACAAGAACATCTTGAAACAATGCAATCACGTGCCGAACAAAGTCGAACCGCAGCTAATGCAATCTACCAACACTTGGACATCGTTGAAGAGTTGCTGTTTACAATCCAGAATGCTCGGAAACAAAGCGTGTCCTGGAAGGACATTTCTCAACGTTTGGAGAAGGGAAAGAAACAGCAGATTCCGGCAGCCATGATCCTAGAAAGTATCAACCCTCAGGCGGGAAGAATTCAAATTGTATTAAATGATCTATCCATATCGCTTGATGTGCGATTGGGAGCTACAGATAACGCTAACCAAATGTTTCAGCGAAGTAAGCAACTTGAGAAAAAAGTCAAAGGAGCAACTATCGCCATCGAGGATACTCTGCAAAAGATAACCCAATTGGAAGAAAAACATGAGGATGCTCTTGTAAAAACCGAGTCGGATAGACTTATGCGACGCCGAAAGAGGCGTTGGTATGAAAAATTTCGATGGTTTAGAACATCCCAAGACCTAATGGTTCTAGGTGGAAGGGATGCTGGGAGTAATCAACAATTAATTCGGAAATACCTCGAAGACCCAGATTTGTTTTTCCACGCTGACTTCGCAGGGGCTCCAGTTGTTGTAGTAAAAACTGAAGGAAGAGAAGTTTCAAAAAAAGAGTTGGAAGAAATAGCTATTTTCGCTGTGAGTTATTCACGAGCATGGAAAGCAGGAAGACCTGTTGCGGATGCATATTGGGTAACGAGCGATCAAGTTTCTTTAAGTGCACCTTCTGGCGAGTTTCTGCCTAAAGGTTCTGTAATGGTCAGAGGAGAGAGAAACTATCTTCGAAATGTCCCAGTCCGTTTAGCAATTGGTTTATTAATAGAAGATGAATTTCCTTTGGTTTTTGCAGGACCAGAACCAGTAGTTCAACAAAAAGCCCAGAGCTGGGTAGCAATTATTCCTGGAAAAACGAAAGTCTCTGATGCTGCAAAACAATTACGTGTACATTTTACTAAAAACGTGTCACCTGAGATACAGGATCTAGTTAAGACATTAACTATCGACGAGATTATTGCTGTATTACCACCAGGTCCAGTTGATTTGTTACTCGAATGATTTTTACTTAAGCCAATTAGGGTCGAGATGGAAGAGCCAAAGGATTTTGAAGTCTGGAGGTAACAGTTGTGTGATGAGGTGAGGTTGGTGCGTGTTGATAAAATCATGGCAAGCCCAGTAAAGACCATTGATAAAGACCAGGTTGTCTCTGTTGCGCTAGATAAAATGGATAAACTTGGAATCTCAGCGATTCCAGTTACAGAAGGAAAACAGCTGATTGGTCTGATAACCGAAGTCGATATTTTTGATAAGTTAGGATCAGCTCGAGCTGGGAAGCTAACACCTGCAAGCATCTATGTCAGTTCAGTAATGGAGTTGAATCCCAAGACTATTACACCATCAACCGATATGTTCGAAGCTGCAAATTTGCTTTACGAGCGGAAAGAACGCGCGTTACCTGTTGTGGACAATGATGAGATTGTAGGGATTGTCACAAATACTCATTTTGTTAAGCAGTGCACAGACATTGATAATCTCTCTGTTCGTAATCTCAGATTGGAAAAGCCAATTAGTTTAAGCCCCACAGATCGGGTTGTACATGCCCGTCAGTTGATGCTAGCAGAAGATATGCCCGGACTTCCAGTCTTTGAGGAAAGAAAAGTCATTGGTCTAGTAACGAAAAAACGTTTAGCTTTAGGTTTCGCCGCGTTTCGTCGAGAGGTTCCGGCAAAATATCAAAGCACACGGTTACGAGATTTTCTTGTTATGAATATTATGACGAGTACTGAATTAACGGTTACACCTGACTCAACAGTTGCTGAAGCCGCAGAGCTACTTCTTCGTCCACGCCAACACCTCTTACCAGTCATGAGAAAAGAAATCATGGAAAATATTCTGATAAGGCGTAATTTGGTGGGTTTAGTCGCGAACCAATTTAAAGTAAATAAAAACGCAGATTGAAATTGGGGTGATTTAGTCATGTCTAGGTTGCTTACACTTGAAGAGGGAATCATGTTAACAAAATTCGCCAGGCTAACTATTGAAACTTATATTCGAAACAACAAGCAACTAGATATTCCAACTACTAACTCTGAATCACTGCATGAAAACCGGGGAGTATTTGTAACTCTGAAAAAACGCCAAGGAGAAGAGGTAGACAAGTGGATGCTTCGTGGCTGTATTGGTCGATTACCTCCAGGCCCTATAAGTCGCGCTGAACCTGTTCCACTTCTCGAAGCAACGCGTCAAGCCGCTTTGAGTTCAGCCTTAGATGACCCTAGATTCCCACCTGTTCAGGAAGAAGAGTTAGAATCAATCCTTGTTGAAGTCAGTGTTTTGACTATTCCCAAAGAACTTGAGGTTCATGATCGGAAGAAACTTGCGGAACATATTACGGTCGGAAAAGATGGACTAATTATTGAAGGTCGGGGATGGCATCGAGGACTTCTTCTTCCCCAAGTCGCCCCCGAACAAGGCTGGAATGCTTTGCAGTTCCTACAAGGGTGTTGTCAAAAAGCAGGGCTGCCTCCAGATAGCTACTTAAAATCAGAAGTTAGAATTTACAAATTCCAAGCCCAGATATTTTCAGAGACTAGCGTTAGTGGAGAAATTATTGAGCGAACCTTTTAGTTTTATTTCAAACTTGAAGGAAGTGGCGGTGTATTATTGACCTCGTCAAGCACCATCAACGTGTTCATGCTAGTTATGCCAGGGATTTTGGATAATGATTTATGAAGTAGATTTGTGAAATCAGCAACGTCACTTGCAATAAGTCGAACAACCAAATCCACAGTTCCAGCTGTTTTTGTGATTGACAAAATTTGCGGTAGTTTATGTAGTTGTTTTGTGACCGCCTCTGTTTTACCATGCTCTGTACGAATTAGAAGCAGTGATTGAATCGACCATCCAATTTTTTCCCAATCTAGTTCAGCTCCAAGTTTTGTTACAATTCCACGAGAGACTAGATTATTGATGCGATTTCGAGCGGCAGTCGCGCTTAGCCCTACACTTCGACCCAGCTCAGAAAATGAGATTCGAGAATTTGATTGCAAGACTTGGAGAATTTGTAAATCCACTTCATCTAACATAAGAGTTCGGGCTCCCTCAAACTAGGGCTTAGGCTTTATGACTTAAAAGCATAGTCGCCCAGAAATCACTTGATGTCTGCGTTACGTAAAATTCGGAGTACTATTCTCAATCAAATTCGTCCAACTCGAACTGAAATTAAAGAAGGTTACCAAATCTTTAACCGTATCAAACGGGCAATCCAGCACATTTCCGAGATGAAGAATTTAGAAGTCTCGTTTATCAACCTTGAAGGGTCATCAGGGCAAAAACAAACTCAGCTACGAAATTGGCGAGAGTTGGACATATTCATAGGGTTGCCCATGTCGATATTACCAAAACCAATTGATAAAGAAAAACCGTCGAAACCGAAACTTCGTAAACTCTTCAAACAATTGGTAGAAGAAATCGCGGTTGAAGCGATAAAAAAAGTAGGGTGTTCTTCTTGGCAGGTAAAATATGCTGAACATCCCTATGCTTCAGCTAAACTTGATAATTATAAAGTAGACATCATTTTTGGATTTGACCTATCTCCGGAGCAAATTTTCGAAACCGGTCCAATAACAGCGGTTGATCGTACCCCGCATCACAGTAAATTTGTTGATTCTCATTTGTCAAAAAAACAACGAGATGATGTCCGGCTTTTGAAAGCATTCTTTCATTCTGTATATGTATATGGAGATACCAGCCCCGTTGGACGAAGTGGATTCACAGGCTTCAGCACAGAAATGATGGTCTATCACAATCAGAACCTCGATTCCGTTTTTAACTTTCTTTCTCAGTCCCCACCCAAACCACTTGATTATTTTTCCCGCCCCTCAGATGACCTCCAACAAAAATTTCGAAGAGAGAAACTGATTATTACCGATCCCACTGATCCTAATCGGAATATCGCATCAAGTATCTCCGAACGCGCTTACCGTTTCGCTCAACATAACGCATGTCAGTTATTGCGAGAGCCCTCACTTGCGTATTTTAAAATGGCACCAATTCCGGTTTTAACTTCAGACGAACTCAAAATAAAGAGGGACAATTATTTTGTCATCGAGTTTAGGGATGAGACTGGATGGCATTATACCAAGACTCGTGATAAGCTCTATCGATATTTTACTAAGTTACAAAAATTCTTGAGTCGAGAAGCCACAAGTGAACACCGATTTGGGTCTGTAGTGTTTGAAGAAGTTTTTGAACCTCCGGTGTTTGTTATAGCACTTAATGTAGAAAAAAAGGAGATTAGCAAATCCTACACAAGAATCGGTCCTCCATCTGATTTTCCTGATGAGGTTGATGAATTTACCAAAAAGCACCCTAACGCTTACTTGCGAAATGGTCGATACCATGTTGAAATCCAACGAAGTTTCAATAATGCGGGTACAGCTATTCAACACTTTCTAGCGAATAACACGCTTTCACCAAAACTAGCACCAATTAATGTTTCAAACCAAGGAAGGACATTAATTGGAAAACAAGCACTCTGGATTCTAAAGAAGGCGGTTCTGCCTTTCATTCCGTAAGTGAAAAAGCGTCAGATTAAGAGTTGGGTCAAACTTCATAGACACGAATATTGGTTCCACTCTTTTTTTGTAATGGTGCTTCAAAGAAAGCAACTATTTCGTCTCCACTTCCTTCAGCCAGTTTTTCATTATCTACGGCTACTAATCTTATTGCGCCGTATGCATATTCAAATAAACCAGTCACTTGCTTCACTTGATTATCAGAATAATCCATTTCAACGACGACAAAACTAGAAGGGAGTTTATTCACGCCCTCAGGCGATTTTACCTTAAATTTGACCTTCTGTGTTTGGGAAATATCCTTCAATTGATTGATGTATCTTGGTCGAATCATTAATGCCCCAGTTTTATCGAGAACATCAGTTAGGACCCGCTCTGAGGCTTTGATCGTAAGTCGCCACTCGCCCACTGGTTTCACCTTTTCTAAAAATTACAAACTGTAAAATAGTGTATTGTAACTCCGTTTAAACCGTTTGGAAAAACGGTGAGTTCGATGGATATCGCTGAGATTCTCACAAAAGAGGCCCCAGGCAAGCGCTACCTTCTTCTCGGAAATGAAGCAATAGCTCGTGGAGCAATCGAAGCCGGATTAGAATTAGCTTCAACTTATCCAGGCACACCAGCATCTGAGATTGGTGATAGTCTATTTCAAGCTGCTCAAATTGGCAAGTTCTACTTTGAATATTGTACGAATGAGAAAGTGGCAATGGAAGTGGCTGGGGCTGCAGCAGTAGCAAACGCAAGATCTCTTGTAGCAATGAAGCATGTTGGACTTAATGTAGCCTCAGATGCATTCATGACTCTAAATTACATTGGTGTACGTGGCGGTATGCTCATTGTGTCAGCAGATGATCCTGGTTGTTGGAGCTCTCAAAACGAACAAGATAACCGATTATTTGCTTTACTTGGTGATACAATTATGCTTGAGCCCGCAGACCCTCAAGAAGCCAAGGATATGACCGTAGCAGCCTTTGAGCTTTCAGAGAAACTTGAACAGCCAATTTTACTACGTGTGACAACCCGAGTAAGTCATACTCGTGCTGATGTTGAACTTGGTCCCCTCCGACCACCCCGAAATAACCCGAATTTTGAGAGAGATCCTTTTCGATTTGTTACTATTCCAGCAGTAGCACGAAAACGCCACCCCATCTTAGTTGAAAAAATTAAACAAGCCACTGCAATATCAGAAAAAAGTGAATGGAACCAGATTCATGGAAAAGGAAAAATGGGTATCATAACATCTGGTGTTAGTTTTAACTATGTAATGGAAACAATCGAGGCCCTGAAAGTAAAGGCTGCAGTCTTAAAGATCGGTATGAGCTATCCTCTTCCAAAGAAGAAAATTCAAAAATTCATTGCCTCAAAAGAAAAAGTCGTCATCGTTGAAGAGTTAAAGCCCTACCTTGAAAATCATGTTAGAGCTTATGCTCAAGAAGCGGGAATCCTTACACCGATTTTAGGAAAAAGTCAGGAATTTTTCTCAGAAGTTGGTGAACTAACCCCACGTAAGGTTACTGAAGGAATAGCTCGAGCCTTAGATAGAGAAGTACCCGCACATCTTACCAAAATCGATGAAAAACTATCCGAACCACCTTCCGAATTACCACCCCGACCTCCAATCCTTTGTTCTGGATGCCCACATCGAGCAACGTTTTACGAAGTTGCAACTGCTACAGGTCGAAAGGGAATTTACCCAACAGACATTGGTTGTTATACTTTGGCAATTCAACCTCCCCTCGAATTAGCAGATTTATTACTTTGCATGGGATCAAGTATTGGGACTGCTTGCGGGCTAACAGCAATTCTTGATAAACCAGTCATTGGAGCCATTGGAGATTCTACATTCTTTCACTCAGGAATAACCGGTTTAGTGAATGCAGTCTACAATCAACACCCTGTCAAAATCATTGTAGTTGATAATGAAACAACCGCAATGACAGGGCACCAACCACATCCAGGAACAGGAATTACTGGAATGGGTGTTGAAGGGAAACCCATAAGCATCGAGGAAGTGGCTCGAGGTATTGGTGTTCCTTATATCAAAACTATTGATCCTCTTCAGGTCAAAGAATCAATTCGCACAATCCGGGAAGCCGTAGCTTTTGATGGCCCTGCAGTCGTGATATCAAAAAGTCCATGCGCTCTGATAGAAAGAGCTAGAAAACGGCGTGAAAAGGAGGCCCTTATTCCTTATCAGGTAGATCCTGAGGTATGCCAAGGTTGCAGGGTTTGTACAGATAAATTGGGCTGTGCAGCAACCATTTGGGAAGGAGAGCATGCATCAATTGATTCAGCCCTTTGCTCAGGATGTGGAGTTTGTGCACAAATTTGCCCTTACAAAGCAATTCGAGAGGCAGAGCCTAATGAAAGCACATAATATCATGTTCACCGGTGTCGGCGGATCCGGTGTCTTAACTGCAGCCCGAGTATTAGCAACCGCAGCCCTTATTGAAGGACAAAAAGTCAGGATGGGAGAAATTCATGGAATGGCCCAACGTGGGGGAATTGTGAACTGTGCGATTCGAATTGGAGAATCCGTTTATGGTCCGATTATCCCGATTGGAGAAGCTGATTTACTCTTAAGCATTGAACCCGTTGAAGCTCTTCGACAAGCCAATCTCATTTCACCAAACGGGACGATAATTGTTGGCGAATATAAGATTACACCGACGGCAGTGATGTTGGGTCGCTCCGAATATCCGACTGTAGATGAGCTTTTTTACGAATTGAGTAAATTTGCAAAAGTCATCACGTTTAATGCCGAACGTATGGCCCGACAAGCTGGAGGAATAATGACTATGAATACCGTGTTGGTTGGTGCAGCATTCGATTTGGATCTTATCCCTATGAAGGAGAGCTCAATTATTGAAGCAATTAAGGATGTATTACCAGCTCGCTACCATGAGATGAATATCACGGCCTTCAAAAAGGGAATGGCAGTCCAAAAAATGACAATAACAGATTAGCGTTGAAGAGCAATCGATGCATACCCTACTATTGCTTCTGAGCTACCTCGAATATCATAACTTGTTGCGTACTTGAGTAATTGACCTTTTTCAGCCCCAAGTCGTTGTGCAGCTACAATAGACGCAGCAACTGCGCTTGCACCACACATCGTTCGACGCTCATTCACAACAGTACTCAAAAGTGCATTACCATCCATTTGCTTAATCTTGTGGATAAGATCTCCATCGGTTTCATGAACCCATTTTACCACTTTTTCAACGGGTCCGCTTCCTACAGGTGCGTAATTGTAGAAATATTTGCCATAATGTGTAAAGTCTGTACTCGCAATAATGGTTACATCACGTTTGCATTTTTGAACAGATTTAGCGATTGTAATACCAACTTTTTCGCAGACCGAATAATTGGGTGAGGAGATAATTAGGGGTACGATTTGAAATGACCGATTCACAGCCAAGAATTGTAGAAATGGTAACTGGACTTCTAATGAGTGTTCATCTAGATGAGCTTCGGAGCTAGCCACCATACAGTTGGTTTTGGATTCTTCACTTTCCTTGAGCAGAGATTTCGCAAGTGAATTATCAATGGGAACCTTTCCAAGTGGTGTTTCCCACATTCCTTCTACCATTAGAGCTGCACCTTGAAACCGTATGTAACCGTGCTTTGGACCAATAAGAACGAAAGTTTCAGGAAATCCATCTTGTGCGATAGCGTTGTAGAGATGTGAGGCTATCGGACCTGAATATACGAAGCCGGCGTGGGGTGATACGCCAGCGACGATTTTTTTAGATCTTTCTGAACTCACTGTTGGGATATCGCCAGCACCGTGTTTATTGGAAAAAGCGTCCTTGATTGCGTTTTCTAGCGAAGTTTTATCAGGTGGATAGAACCCAAAGGCTGAAGGTTGTCGAACATTTCTCATAATGTCACACCAGTATTATATTCACATGGTAACCAAAAAGATTTTTTCGAGTGTTACGAGCGTTCGAAGTGGTGTTCATATGAGCAAACGAATGGACGAAGGAACCATGCGGGCTCTTAGAAACCTTGGCCTGAGTAGTTATGAGGCTCGAGTCTATATCACCTTGGTTCGAAGTGGGGCACTAACTGCAAGTGAAGTTAGTTCCCAGTCAAGAATTCCCTTTAGCAGAGTATACGATGTCTTAGCAGCTTTGGAGCGAGGAGGCTGGATAACTATTGAGCAAGGACGCCCAAAGCGATATGTACCGAAAAGTCCCCGCGAAACTTCAAAAGCGGCAGTGCTTAACGCTCAAGAACGTCTAACTGAATGGGAACAACGTGTCATCGATGATTTACAACCGTCTTTTGATGATAAGACTCAGATTTCTGCGCCTGAAGTTCATATTCTCCACGGATCAAATAACGTTCGCGCAAAGTTGAATATTGCACTAGGTCAGGCAGAACGGCATGTCCTGCTTTCTTGGGGGATTGTGAGTAAAAGTGATATTGACTTCATTAGCCCCACTTTGTTACATCTCCGGGATCGGGGGGTGAAAATCCAGATTCTTGCATCTGAACAGACATTGACTGATAAAGTGAACCGTCTTATTCTAGCTGTAGGTGAAGGTCGTAAAAGAAAAGAGATCTATGGCGGGGGAGCAATTATTGATGATAAACAAGCTGTCATCATGTTGACATCCGAACCTGCAGAACCGCTCGCAATTTGGTCAAGTCATACCGAACTGGTGGAACTAGCAAAAATTTACTTTTTATATCTCTATAATTCGGCACAGCCCCTAGCATGATTTTCTGGTATGTTATTTTGTTTCTTTGGCTTCACTCTGAAGTTTATCAAGAAGAATCATGGCAACACCTAGGGGTACGCGGAGTTGAACAGCTAATTCTTCAGGTGTAATGGAGGGGCGTTTTGGGAGAATATTGGTTCGCGTATAATTCAACAAATGGGGATAAAGAACCATGGATTTGACGGTTTCTTCTAAGATGGAGTGCCAATCACGAGATTCAGCGGTTTCCACTTCTTTGAGCTCCACTTCTGGTGCTTCTTTTTTTTCTTCGGGTTTTTTCTTTTCTTTTTCCTTCTGGAAAAACCGATCTAATCCAAAGGTCATATGGTGATTCCCAACTGAGGACTTTAAACAGGAAAGGCTAATTAGGCTTGTGGCAGTGAATGTGCTGATGCCTCGATCTGGATTTTATATCATCCGATGTCCAAAATGTGGACGATATACTTATGCACCGACGCGCCAAAAAACTCGTCTTTGTGTTTACTGCCAACGTATTTTCAAAATAAATCCGTTAAATGCTATTTTTGTCGAGGACGCCAAAACAGCAAGAACTCGTGTTAAATTATATCAAACTGGAAAACACCATCAGGAATTCATGGCAGCTGTAGAGAAATCACGAGCACATATTAAGCCGCTAATTCCCCAAGAGCAAGTAGAGTTGAACCAAATTCAAGAAAAAAAGGCGCTTCACCAACCGGTCTCAACCAGACGCCGTGAACTGGAACGAATACTTTACCAACATGCACGGACAAAAACACTTGATTTACAGGACCTAGAACAGGAGTGTCAAAAGACGGGGATTCCTTGGGATTGGACGGTGCGACAAATCGAAGGCCTCATCCGTTCAGGTCATCTGATATCTCCCAAACCTTGGCAAATACGTTTAGTAGGAGATGAAGCCAAACCTGATGAAATGACAACATCAAGAATGAGCCCTACTAAGCTAGCCCGTAAGATTGCCGATATCATTCGAAAATCGTCCCAGCCAATTAACCACGCTCAGCTAATTGAACAAATTGTGAATGAATCTATTTCAGAAGTGGATGGGGAAGAAGCTCTTGCGTTACTCCGAAGTCAAGGATATGTGATTAAAACGCCTAAAGGAACTTACCAATGGACTGGCGATTAATCGGAGAGCAATTATTGATAAGTTTTAAACAACCATTCTCAATTAGATGGAGCGAAGAGATTGCCAGCCGTCTATTATATTGCGCGCCAAATGCAACGTCATCTTTCTGGAGAACTTGTGGATTTCATCATATTGTTATGGCTCTACTCTAATCCGCATGAGACACGGCGCCGATCTATGGCATCTTTGCGTCATGTCCTCAAACATACCCCTGAGTTCCAACGACCCGATGGACAGCCCAATGTTACTGACGAAGAACTTAATCAGATTGTATTTTCGTCTCTCCAACGATTGAAAGATAAGGGATTTGTAATCATCTATGGAGAACACCAATTCGCAACACAAACCGCGCTTACTGAGAAAGGAGTTGGATTCATTCATACTGAACTTTCACCTGAATCACTGCAATTCTTAGAAGATTCAGGTCATATGACCTAAGAAAATTGGATTAAGATGGGCTCTTAATAGAAAATTACTGAACAAAAACACGTTTCCAGCGAATTAAAGAAATGTTAACTTGGTCGTTCAAGCAAATACCATAGAAACTTACTAGACACGCCTAAAGTATATTTAGGACTACTTCTCTTAAATGAGAGAGTTATTCTATACGGAGCTTAGTACAATTGGTGTCGAAGACTGGAGTGAATGGTGCAGCAAGGTCGGACGTTAAAGCACCTATCATTCATCTAAAAGATGCGTATCGTCTTTACCAGTCTAAACAAGTTCGCCAAGATTTGATGCTTCCGTCACTACGAATACTTGCAAGCCTTTTAGGAACCCAAGACCTTGGAAGAGAACCAGAAGCCTTGTTTGCAGCAGCACTTTACATTGCTTTTCGACACCCCAACACTTACCCGAATTTAGTACCACGAAGTTATTTTTCATCTGACACTTCTCGCGGTACAAAACGACAACCAGCGGATCCGGTATTTCAAGATCCTTTTGCCGCTAAAGATTCGAGTATCGATTGGTACACCAAACGTATTGTCGAGAAGCTAGGGATAATCATTCTATACGATGAAAGAGGACTTCCCTATTTTCTTGAAAAAATGGGACCAATATATCGATTAATTGATGCGTTGGCAGAAGAAACGGCGATTGATGCAGTTTTAACTTCGCACATCGCTAATCGTCGTGAGCTTCTCGAACCTGTAGTAAGCGGATTGATGAATCGTATCTTTTCAGTGTTACAATTACTTCCAAAGGTCTTTTACAACTCGCTATACGAACATTTAGCACCTCATGTAGAAGCATTGATTGAAAATTCGAAGTGGGCAATCGGCGTTTAGCCACCGTTTTCCATATGCGTTTTTACTTCTTCCACAACAGTGCGTCCAGCAACAACTTGATCGATTGAGTGAACAGAAGCTCCACAAGCTTCGAGTGCGGCTTTAACCTCTTCAAATTCGAGATTGTCACCTTCAACTGTTACCTTTATAGACTCTGTATGAGAGTCGACTTCAACAAGGGCGACGTTGACACCAACAACACCCTCAACCTTTCCTACCAACGTTGCAATGTCCACCAAATTGGGGACATGTGGTTTGAGTACATCAAGAACAAGTCTTTTGATACCCGAAGGCATCTTAGGAATACACTCCCAGCAATTTTACAATAGGATTGCTTACCTGTTTTAGGTTTGTGTGACCTATTGAATTTTTCTATTCAACATGTGTATTGGCCACTGACAATGTAGAATTTACAATTCCAAAAGGCGATGGTATTCGATTATTCGGTATGAACCCGGAATAGATCAATATCACCCTGCATTTGAGTGAGGAATTCTCGTGTTGACCTTTCGATATCGCGAGATTGTGTAATATATCTCCCAACAACGATGATGTCGGCTTTGGCTTTGAGAGCTGCACTAATATTATCCGGTCGGATGCCACCAGCTACTGAAACGAGAAGGCGTTTGCCCTTGAAAGCCGTTTTCACCGCCTTCACAATGTCCCACTTATGCTCAGCCCGACCTTCAGTGTCGATACCACGATGCATAATTACCACATTTGGTGGCATCTTCAGACTCTGAAGTTTTGCTACAGGATCTTCTACATTCATCATATCTACAAAGGAGTATATGCCCAATCGATTGGTTTCATAGATGAATTGGTCAATTGTTTCTAGAGATGCAAGTCCAGATACAACTACAGCGTCAGCAGATTCATCAAAGGCTAAGTCAACTTCGACCTTCCCTACATCTAGCGTTTTCAGGTCTGCAACCAAGAATTTGTCCTTCGAAACTTCTCTTAAATCACTTAGGACAGCAGTACCGTACCGTTTGATGAGTGGAGTCCCTGCTTCGAGAATTAAGTTATCGCTTCGTGGTAATGCAGCAATAATCTTCTTTGTTTTTTCAAGGTCAGGAATATCTAATGCTATTTGAAGATAGGGTGGACGCCACAGTCGTGGTACCCGAAAGCCCATGATGGGATGTGTTGCCCGATCTTTATCATACATAATTTTGTCCACAGGAGGATAGTTAGAGAGTGCTCGTTGAATCGAAAGCTTTGTCGCTGCATAATTGTAATGATAGATTCGCCGGTAATCTTTCGCATCTGGATGAATAAATACACTACAGATAACGACCCATTCATCCGCTTTCCCTTTAGGGATAATTCCTTCTTCTAGGGCATCAGCAACTGCTTTTGCCACAGCCGCTTGGGCTGGACCAAAGATTTTCTCAGCATCACCCATGTCTTTAACCGTAACTTTTGGTATAATGAGCGTATGAGGTTTCGGTGGAAGATTCGGTCGAATCACCGCCAATAACGGGGAATGACCATGTGAAACGTTTGTCATGCCGTGTGCAAAGGCGGTTCCAACCGGACCAGACTTTTCTCCAATAATAAGGTCGATATGTGCAATTTCAGGAGATTTTCCTACTAGGGCTTCACCAACAAGATACACCATTATTTGTCGTCCCCAGTGCTAATCCAAATCCCATAACCCTACTCTCCGTTATAATAACGTTTTGTGACAAAACCGAAATTAAAGAGTATGATAAGTTATGAACAGATTTCGATTCTCACCATGTAATTTCCCTTTGAAAAAGCAGATAATGATTAACCCAGTTGGGATCTCCAGTCGCCTGATAGGTATGGAGCCGCCAGCCTTCCTTTTGATATTCAGCAATGACCTTAGCGATTCTATTATGATGGTTAACCTGCACACAAACATACTCAAAATCAATATCTTTCAAATGAGTTTCACCCATGAAAGGTACAGTAAAAATTCGAATAAAAGGATTCACTGTTGAACGGTGTTAAACCTAGACTTGAACGTTATGAAACTTCATGAGAAAAATGGAAATGGATACCTTTTATCAGAACTTTGGAGGAGCTGTGATAGTAGTTAGTCTACCAATCGTATCCTCTTTCAAAGAGCAGATAATGGTTTACCATGGTTGGTGAGCCAACAGCTTGGTAAGTGTGAAGCCGCCAACCCTCCTGTAGGTATTTGGTAATTGCTTTAGCAATTTTTTTGTGATGGTCAACTTGTATGCAAACATATTCAAATTCAACTTTTGACAAGAGCATTTCACCTAAAATAATCTTGAAAGAACCTTGTAAAAAAATTAGTGTGGCAGGTTAAATTTCCAAAGTCTCTGTGGACAGTATAGCTAGGAATTCTTGACCAAAACGTTAATACACTGTAATTTCTAATGCACTTCTACTCAAGTCTCATAAACCATGGAGGTATAATATATGACAACTGAACCTGATGGGGTTGGCTACGAAATCCTCCACCGAAGGTTACTTCTTCGATGACTTGGGTTCGACTCCGCCTTTTGAACGCTTTATGCTACACTTAGCGAATGCATTCACAAAACTTGCATCAACACGATTAACTGAAAAACAACGCCTTTTACTATTTGCTTCAAATAAAACACTGCGTTACTATCCTGATCTTTCACCCACTGCACTCGCAGATCGTCTTTCGCGGAAATTAGGTATGCCATTAAGTACAACAAAATTTAACCTAAATGTTCTCAAAGAGGCAGGATTACTGGAAACTAAACAAGCGAGCAGGCGTCGAACCTCTGCAAGTCTTACCTTTGGTGGGCATCTTCTCGCTCAGCTTTTGTCAGAACCAAAACTGGAGTAACCAATACTCATGAGAAGGATTAGGAGGATTATTTCTTACAGATAATCCTCGTGTCCTTTCTTTTTTACATCTTTGAAGCGACTAATTGAGTAAGTTCAATTAAACGTGTGCTAAAACCAGCTTCATTATCATACCACGATACGACGTGAGCAAAGTTGTTGCTGAGAACTTCGGTGAGTTGACTGTCAAATATGGATGAATGGAGATTACCGATAATATCGGTTGATACGATGGGGTGTTCATTGTATTGTAAGATTCCCTTGAGGTTCGTTTGAGAAGCCTTGCGGAAGGTTTGGTTAATTTCGTCTTTGGTCGTTGTTTTTTCAAGCTCAACGCTGAGATCAATGATTGATCCGTCCGGAACTGGGACACGATAGGCCATAGCAGCAATTTTATCTTCAAGCTGGGGAAACAATCGGATGATGGCTTTTGCAGCTCCTGTTGTTGTAGGGATGATATTGATGGGTGCAGCACGAGCTCGTCGGTAGTCTTTGTGGATGGCATCGAGCATACGTTGGTCGAGAGTGTATCCGTGTATGGTAGACATGAACCCACGTTTGACTCCATAGGTTTCCATTAGCACTTTGACGACAGGAGCAAAACAGTTTGTGGTGCATGAGGCATTCGAGATGATATTATGCTTGTCGGGATCATATGTGTGGTCATTGACACCGAGAACAAACATGGCATCTTCTCCTTTTCCAGGGGCTGAAATTATCACCTTCTGTGCACCCGCCTTTTGGTGTAATGCAGCTTTTTCGCGGTCACGAAAAACACCCGTAGCTTCAATAGCGATAGCAACATCCAGTTTTCTCCACGGGAGATTAGCGGGGTCTCTTTCCTGGAACATTTTGATTGGGTGGTTGTCGATTATGATTTCATTGCTGGCGGCTTCAATGGTTCCAGGATATTGTCCATAAATTGAGTCATATTTCAGTAGGTGTGCAACAATATTGGTATCGCCTAGGTCGTTTGCTGCAACGATTTCAAGATCTTTGACTTTCATCACGCCACGGAGAAAATTCCGTCCGATTCGTCCAAGTCCGTTGATGGCAACTTTTACAGCCATAAAGTATTCCTCCACGGGGCTTGACGATTCAATAGTTTTTAGCTATAAATGTTTCCGCCCTTTTCTTCAGAATTTGTTGAAGCGTGGAAGAAAAATGCAGAACCCGAAACCGTCTCGATTCTCCTAATTTTCAAGCTGTTCTGTGATGCTTTCTGGAAGAGATTCACGAGCGAGAAGGTAGATGATTGAGAGAAGAAACAGGTCGAAGTCAGCTAAATCTTCAATGTTAGCCCAAGGTGTAGAATCTTGAGTAACGCAAAGTATGAGGGGCTCTTTTCCCTCTTGAAGGGCTTGAACATTTCCCATTTTAAGATCAACTTCGAAGGTTGCCTCTTCACGTTCGATTAAAAGCCGATTTCCACGAATTTTGAAACCTTCTGATTTTAAAATGTGTTTTAATCGTTCGAGGTTACGCTGCTGGGTGGGTTTAGGTTTCCCTGTCACTTGGAGGTCGCGTTTTCGTCGAAGATCGAGCATCCACTGCTCGTCTTGTTTATCATCAGGGTGTTCCGAGTCCGAGGTACGTTTATTTGAACGTGGAGACGGGTTGATGAGGTTCACACTCCAAGAGTGAATTTTTGATAGTAGTGTAAGAGGGAACAAACGTAATGGTGATCGCCAGGACTGAGTTACATGAAGCCTCCAATGTTAGCTGACGCTTTGGCGATTTCGACATAAGCCCCCTGCACATCCCCTTGAGGAGAAACATAGGCAATTACATATCCTTTGTCTCGTGCGGCAGTGATAACAATTGAACCTTGACCACGAACATTTGTTGCGACCAGATGATGATCAGTTGCTTGGATTGTGCTGTATTTAACTCCTTGAATTGTGATGCTGGGTGGTTTGCTTTGAACTGCTGAAAGAATTTCAGCCCCAGTGACGGTCCAATTTGGAGTTGTAAACATTACAGTTCCATCATTTCGGATGACGGAAACAGCCATAATAGTGCTATCAACTTGTTGCATATAGTTGACCCAGGCTTGAATATTATCTGACATTTTTGTGCCTACACCTCTCACTGCCGGAGTACAATTGGTTTAATAAGACATTTTTGATATGGCAGATAAAGGTTCTGGCAGAATGTCATGATTGAGCCTCACGATAAGGGAACCTTACTCTTTGTACGAGTGATAACACGATCAAAGAAGCAAGGCATCAAATTAAATGAAGGAAAAATTTGCCAAGTGTACGTCAAGGCGCCTCCAGTTCGCGGTCAGGCAAACGTGGAGGTTGTTAAAGTGATTGCGAAACGTCTTGGAGTTTCAATGGAAGATGTGCGAATTATTTCGGGAAGAAAGTCGGAGAAAAAGATCCTGCTCATTGAAGGAGTAGAGCCTGATAGAGTGCTTGCAATTATGCAGAAATAATGTTACTAACTGATTTTTGTTTGGGCATTATATGCCGTAATAATATCATTAACTGAGGTAGCTTCTTCAGGTGATTTATCGTAACGCCAGGTTCCATCAAATCGTGGGAATCGTATGGCAAGGCCTTCATTGGGTGCTACTTGATTGAATGCACAGGTATGAACTGGGCTTCTGGTTATCTCGTCTCCCACAACTTGAAAGACTAAGGCAGGGCGGAACCAAACATCGGCTTTCATCTTAGAATCTACTAAGGAATCTTTATGGTGAAGGAGCAGCGAATTGAAGCGTTCTGGAAGTTTTTCCAGTTCTTCGTCGCTGAAGCCAGTCCCAACTTTGCACACCGTTCTGAATTCACCACTTTCCTCATCACGAACCGCTGCAAGTAGGGCGCCATAGGTTTTCGCTCGTCGACCTCTTCCCCAAAACGCACCTACTACAACAAGATCGACCGGTCCTATGGCTTGCGCCTGGTAAGATTCTTTGAGTTTTACCCACAACCAGCTTCGTGCCCCAGCACGGTAAATTGAATTCGTATCAGTAGATTTCACGATGAGCCCTTCACAACCGTGTTCTAGTGCATCACGGAACATTGTTTCTACATCTGATGAAGTAGCCAGTTCTTTGGCGGGTACAAGACGCGTATAGTCACTCTTCTTGATAATCTGTTCGAGATGGGCTCTTCGTTTCAAGTATGATTCCTGTGTGAGATCGATATCATTGATATAAAGACAATCAAAAAAGAAAATCGCAACAGGTATCTCTTTTACCATTTCATCAATTTTGTATTTTCGTCGACGTCGCATGAGCACTTGAAAAGGTAGCAGCTTTTCCGTGTCTTGTTTATCAACTGCTACTGCTTCACCTTCCACAATACAAGTTTTCGATGTGAAATGTTCTTTTGCTAATTGTACAACGTCAGGGTACATGTCAGTTATTTGTTCAAGCCGGCGTGAAAAAATCGTGATTTCTTGGTCATTTTTATGGATTTGCATTCGCTCTCCATCTAGTTTCCATTCACCTGCGAGTTTTCCTTCTAATTTTTCGATGATTTCCTGGGCAGTGGATAATTTCTGGGCTGCCATCATTCGAATTGGTTTTCCTAGAGATACTTGGACATCCTCGATAGCTTGAAGCCCTTTTGTGGAAATCAATCCAGCGACGTATCCTAAATCGCTGGTGATATTGTACGCGCGTTCGATTTTTGCTCGATTTTCTTTGCCTCCAGCAAAGGCAACAGCCAGTGCATCGAGTACGGTCATTTCAGCTATACCAAGTCTCAATGCACCTGTCACTGTCCGGAGTAAATATCTAGCTTCAAGTGGAATAGCCGCATTGATTAGACCTGCTAGTGTTCTAATTTTGAAATCTGCACTTCCTGTACCCTGTGCGATAGCAATTTTTTCCAGCGATTCATAAACGTTTGAAAAAGAAAGGGGTATCTGAAATAGAGCAGTTTGTCTCTTTTGGGTTAACAACTGTTCACAAGCAACGCCAATATCCCCAGTTCTGTTTACCGCTTCAGTTACTTGTTTAGCATTAATTCCTAGTGCTATGGCAATTGCGTTAATCGCCATTTTCTCTGCTATTCCAATTTCTGGTTTACCAGTCCAGTCAGGGTAAAGTTTGCCCTGGGTCAGATAGACAACCCGACCCATCGTATCAGCATCAGATGTTTTCGCCAAGTTTGAAAATAATTCGGCGAGAATATCAATCATTTCAAGTCGTTTCGTCGTGTTTTCTAACCGGTCATAGAATTGGGAAACCTCACGATATTGCACAATTTATCGCCACTATTCAACTGATACCATTGGACAAAAAGCTCTTTCGAACATTGACAGAAATAGCGTAATTCTTTTGCATCGGTGTGTAGGAGTTCAATCTAGAAAAGTCCTGTGACGTTCGTATTTATGATTCGCTGTGAAATTTGCCACAAAGAATTCAACCTATCAGAAGTTCTCCCTATTTGCTCTGCTTGTCTTCGAAAAGATACTGAATTATCAAAAAGCTTTGTCCGGAATGCACACAGTTGGCGCCAATATCTCTTTGAGTTACCAGAAACAGTACCCAAAGAAGAGAAAGGTTTGAAATGCAAGGTTTGCGCAAATGAATGCATCATCCCCCCTGATGGTCTGGGCTATTGTGGATTGCGCCATAATGTTGAAAACCGTTTAGAAGCTAAGGTTTCGGCAACTAAAGCGTTGATGCACTATTACTTTGACCCTCATGTGACCAATTGTTGCGGATCTTATTTCTGTCCAGGTGGGACTGGTGTAGGCTACCCACAATGGGCAAAAAAGCCAAGTGCCGAATATGGTTTTTCGAATCTTGCCGTCTTTTTCTATGGGTGTAGTTTGGATTGCCTATTCTGTCAGAATGTTTCACACAAAAGAATTGCACAAGGATCCTTAGTAGATATTGAAGATTTTTTGAATGTAATTGATCAAAATCAAAAGATTTCATGTATTTGCTATTTTGGCGGATCACCTGAACCACAGTTGCCATTTACAATACGGGTCATGGAAGAATGTCAAACTCGTTTTGAGGGGCGTTTATTAAGACAATGCTTTGAGATGAATGGTCACGGGAATCCAAGATTAATGAAGAAGATGGGAAGACTTGTAGAAGAAGCAGGTGGAATCATTAAATTTGATTTGAAAGCTTTCTCTGAACCAGTATATCAGGCACTCTCTGGTGTACCAAAAAAACCAAGTTTTGATAATTTCAAGATGCTTGCTGATCTCCTCTCTATTGAGGAGCGAGAGTATCCTCCATTGATGGCAACAACATTGCTAGTTCCTCACTATGTTGATGAACAGGAGGTTACCCAAATAGCTCAATTTCTAAAGGAACTGAACCAACCTTCTATTGAATACAGTTTGTTGATTTTTCATCCACATCATCTCATGAAGGATTTACCAGCAACACCATTAGATCAAGTTCAGCGTTGTTATGATGCTGTGAAACAAGAGTTGGGTAAACCTCCGCATGTTGGAAATCTACATTTGCTTGTCGGGCGTCTTCGTCTTTAGGGTAGGAAGCAGCGAAATTTTTATATGTCAGTGGAAGGTGCAACAGCACCAATATTACTCAAAGAAGGTGACACACCATATGTCACTTGGTGGAACTCCAGTATTATTATTGAAAGAAGGTACAAAGCGTGAGCGTGGCCGCGATGCTCAAGGTAATAACATAATGGCGGCTGTCGCAATTGCAGAGGCTATTAGAACAGCACTTGGTCCGAAGGGCCAAGATAAAATGCTAGTTGATAGCTTTGGAGATGTTACGATTACTAATGATGGAGCCACGATTCTGAAGGAAATCGATGTAGAACATCCTGCTGCGAAGATGATTGTTGAAGTGGCAAAAACCCAGGATGATGAAGTGGGTGATGGAACGACTTCAGCAGTTGTGTTGGCAGGTGAGCTCCTAAAGCAGGCTGAAATGCTTATTGATCAGAAGATTCACCCAACGGTGATTGTTGAGGGCTATCGGAAAGCGACGGAAAAGGCATTGAAAGCGCTTGATTCTATTGCTGTTGAAGATTCCAGTGATGCAATGCTAAAGAAGGTCGCTATGACGTCTATGCAATCAAAAGTTGTTTCTGAATTTCGTAAAGTCCTAGCTGATTTGGGTGTGCTAGCAATCCAGCGTATCACCGATGTTATCGATGGTTCAACGCAAGCTGATATTGACAACGTCAAAATTGAAAAGAAGCCGGGCGGCACCATCCGAGATACAATGTTCATCGAAGGAATAGTCCTCGATAAAGAAGTAGTTCATCCTGGAATGTCTAAGAGGGTTAAGAATCCGAAAATTGCTCTCATCCAAAGTGCCTTTGAAGTTGAAAAGACTGAATTTACTGCAAAAATCGACATTCGAGAAGTTTCTCAGATGCAGGCTTTTCTTGACGAAGAAGAAAGAATGCTTCGGGAAATGGTTGAAAAGGTCAAAAAGGTTGGAGCTAATGTCGTCCTTTGCCAAAAAGGAATTGATGATGTAGCACAACACTTCATGGCTCAAGAAGGAATTGTCGCCGTTCGTAGAATCAAGGAAAGCGATATGGAAAAGCTCGCTCGTGCTACCGGTGGAAAGCTCATTTCAAATCTTGATGACATTACCAAGAAAGATTTAGGGTCAGCTCAATTGTTTGAAGAACGGAAAATTGCTGATGACAAAATGGTCTTCGTAGAAGGCGCTAAGAACCCTAAGGCGGTTAGTATTCTCCTTCGAGGAAGCACCGATCTTGTCGTTGACGAAGCTGAAAGAGCTCTACACGACGCTCTCTGTGTCATTAGAAACGTAGTTGAGGATGGCCGGGTAGTTGCTGGTGGCGGTGCTCCAGAAATTCACGTTGCTAAACAATTACATGACTATGCTGAAAAGCTTCCTGGACGTGAGCAATTGGCAGTCATAGCATTTGCAGAGGCAATGGAAATCATCCCTAAGACGCTTGCTGAGAACGCTGGGCTTGATCCTATTGATATTCTAGCCGATCTCAAAGCTCGCCATGAGAAGAACGAAGTCAGTGCAGGTGTTGATGGTCTCAAAGGCAAAGTTGGTGACTTAGCAAAAGCTAACGTCTGGGAGCCTTTAGTAGTGAAACGTCAAGCCATCAAATCAGCAAGTGAAGTATCACAAATGCTCCTTCGCATTGATGATGTCATAGCTTCTAAGGGTATGGCAGCAGGTGGACCAGGTGGCCCACCGGGTGGCGGAGATTTCGAAGATTAAATAACATAACAACAAGAGGCGGAGAATGTGTCGAAGAAGGGACCTGAAATCGGTCCTAAACGAATGACCCGATATGAAAAATCCCGAGTAGTGGGAGCTCGTGCCCTCCAAATTTCCATGGGTGCACCAATTCTAGTTCGAATCGGTCCCGATCTTCACGATCCTATACGAATTGCAGAGGTAGAATTGGAAAAACGAGTACTCCCTATCACTATTCGTCGAAAATTACCCTCAGGGGTTTTCGAAGACGTCGCACTCATCGACCTTGTCGATTAACATCCTCCGCTTTTCTCCTCTTTCTTTTTAAGAGGAGAATCTATGCCATTTGGGCTTCAGTTCGTTCACATTGATAAAAAGGAAAGAAGGAGTCAAACGGACGCTCTCAGAATTTTATTCCAGCGAAACTCTTTTTGCGGTTTAAGAACAATCGATGCATTACAATTTGAAAAGCAAGTTGTAATGGGTGCTCTCTAATGAAGCGGTTTCTGACATTTGATGAATTAAAATCAATGAAATATGATGAAATTGAATCTTTGCAAAACCGGAAATTCCGGGCATTTATTCGGTATCAAGTCTACCCAAACCACCCCTTCTACCGACAATTGTTCAAAAAATACAACGTCGATCCCTTTGATCTCCAGACTCCAACAGATTGGGCTAAATACGGACTTCCCCTTGTGAAAAAATCTGATTACAAGGAAAACCTTCGGGAATTTGTCCTTAATCCCCAGCAAGTGGAAGGAAAGGAGCGCGATCCGGCGGAAGTCATCAGAAACCTCCTCGATTATTACAAAGAAGCAGGTTACAAACAAGAGAGAAGCTATGTATTCAACCGAGGACTCAAAGTCAAACTCCGTATTGGAAAAGAGAAAGCCACACAAGAGCTCCTAGAACACATCAAACACCAATACTCACCGCGTTTCTTCTGGTTCTCCTCTGGACGTGCCTCGGGGCTCCCTTCACCTGTATTCTTAACCCATTACGACAACGAACTCATGCTTAACAACATGGCAAAATCGGGAAAAATGGCAATCGATCCTTTCGTCAAAGAGGGTTTCGAACTCCGCGCCATGAATCTTTTTCCGTCTGCACCACATCTTGGTTTCTTCGGTGTTGACGGAGGATTGCTACAAATGGCTGATTTCATTGTACGGTCCACTGCGGGGGGTGCGATTTCGACAGATAAGCTAATTCAGTTGGCTGAATTGTTTAAGGTGACAGGATTTGCGGCAATGCCTGGTTATTTACGAAATATATTTTGTCGTGAAATGTTGGTTCAGAAGCCGAAATTAGAGAAACGTGGAATCATTTTGTTGGCTGGCGAACGGATTTACGATGTAGTGATTGATGATATTAAACAATACTTTGCAGAGGCTGGAATGACGGAAACACGAGTAATTGGTGGCTGGGCAGCAAGTGAAACTAAGATTGGTGTAGCATGCCAGTGTCAGGAAAAGGGCGGTTATCATAATCTTTCACCTTTAGCCTTTGCCATCCGTTTCGTCAAATTCACAGATGATGCAGGAAACTATGAATTTACCAGCCCAGAAGAAGGTGGATATATTACCATTTTTCATGTGGACGGGAGGTCGTCCATGTTTGAAGGGTATCTCATGGGTGACCATGTTGATAAGGTGATTACCGGGAAGTGTCCACATTGTGGACTAGAAATGCCCTGCTTCTTCAATATCTCTCGGGAATCAGAAATTGATGCTCAAATGCAAGTAATGGGAATCGCTGAGGAGAAAATTAAGGGTACCACTGTCAATCTGACAGCTTTGCGTGAATCACTATTGGCCATGAAAGAAACTGATGAAGTGCAGATTATTGTTAGTAAATCAAAGCCTGACGATCCGTATTCAATGGATATCCTTTCATTGAATGTAGTCTTGAAGACAGGATCAGATAAAACCAAAACGCAAAGAGTGATTCAAAAACTAACAAAAACTGAAACAGAGATTACTCCCATTATTCATTTCATGGATTTAGAATCGCTATTAGAGCAGGCAGGCGGGCTGAAATTCCAGGAAATCGTCGATTCGCGAGTTAAACCTAATTAGAAGAAAATTGGAGAGTGGAGCCTCGGGCGGGGATTGAACCCGCGACCAGCAGCTATCTCGAAAGTCAATGACTGTTTACGAGGCTGTCGCTCTACCACTGAGCTACCGAGGCGTTGATAGTGGGTTGAGTGGGGACACCCAAAAAGATTTCGTCATAGGAGTGTATAGTAGAGAAGAAGGGATTTTTCATGACAGAAAAGGCGAACACCGTCCGTGATCTTGGTGAACGTGGTTTGATTCGATGGTTTCAAGATTTAATCACCCCATTTGATGAAGCATTACTATCTGGAATAGAAGATGCCGTTGCGGTGCCATGGGATGGCAATGCGCTTGTCGTGAACAGCGATATGCTTGTTGCATCAACAGACGTTTTACCGGGAATGACTCCTGCAGAAATTGGGTGGAAGGCAGGAGTCATGGGATTAAGTGACTTAGCAGCAAAAGGAGCTGTACCATTGGGCATGATTGTTTCACTGGGGCTTCCCAAAGATACAGAGGCTAATTTTGCTGCAGCACTGGTGGGTGGGTTAAATAGTGTGATTCGAGAACATGGAACATACTATCTTGGTGGAGATACGAATCAGTGCTTAGAATTAGTAATTGATTGTACAGCCTTCGGAAGGGTACCTCAGGGGAAGCTCATCAGAAGAAAAGGTGCCTCTCCTGATGATGTTATTGCTGTAACAGGTGAGTTTGGTTATACAGGTGCCTTATTTGAATCGGTTCTAAATAATCGAAAAAAACCTGTGAAAATTGTTAGGGAGATTCGAGAAAAAGCACTTCATCCACGGGCTCGCATTCCAGAAGGTACTGCACTTGCAAAAGCGAATGCAGTATCTGCTGCAATAGATAGTAGTGATGGATTAGCCTGGTCATTGCATGAAATTGCGGCAGCAAGCCATGTAGGCTTTCATATTGACAACTTGCCAATACCGTCAATTTGTTCAAAATTCGCAGCGGCTCATGATTTAGATGTGGTTGCATTCGCCCTTTACGGTGGTGAAGAGTTTGAACTTGTTGTAACCATCCCCCCTGACCGATGGCAGAAGGCGCTTCAAGCTGTTAATAAGGTAGGTGGAAATCTGATTCCGATTGGAAAAATCGTTGCAGCACCTGAGAAGGTGTTAATAAAGGAGGGTAAGGAAAGTTCTATTGAGCCTAGAGGATATGAGCATTTTTCAGAATAAAAGAAATGGCGGGCTCGGGGGGACTTTCGGTATCGTAGTATACGATCATTCGAACCCCCGACAATCGGGTGTCTCCGATACATTCGGCTTAAGAGCCCGACGCTCTGCCTGGCTAAGCTACGAGCCCGTGTTTGTGCAGTTTTTCTATCACTTACTTTAAAGCTTTTTGAAGAATGGCTGAGCCGTAGGATTTTATACTTACATGTGTTACAAAGGCGAAATAGGATGACTGCAAAACAGGTTGTAATTGCTGGAACTTTTGATATTCTTCACCCAGGACATGTTTTTCTGATTTCTGAAGCTGCAAAGCTAGGTGAAGTGACTGTGATTGTTGCGCAGGATGAAAATGTTCTTCGTGCTAAAGGCCATCCTGTGATTGTTCCAGCAAAGCAACGCCTTTTCATGGTTCAGGCTCTGAAAGGGGTTACTAAGGCGATACTCGGTAATCCTGGACCGGATTTCCTTAGCATTATTGAGGAATTAAACCCAGACATACTATTACTCGGTCCTAATCAACAAATGTCAGTTGAGGATGTACAAGACCGTTTGCACAAACGCGGTCTAAAAACCAAGGTTATGCGGCTGGACCAGCTATTCACTGAATACCCGTTAAGCAGCACAACGAGAATTATTGAAAAAGCGCATATGAATCGGAAAGATCGAATTTCACAGTGATAATATCTTCATCTGATATGCTAAGTTTCTCGCGAAGATTTATCGGTGCAATTATTTCTACAACATTAGGGTGATGATGAGTTCGTTCAATTATGAGTATAGCTGCTTTTTGTTGATCATTAACTGTTGCAGGATAACACGTTACTGGACCAAAGGTGCGATCTCCACTAGCAAAACCGTGAATTTCGATTCCTATTGTTGCCTTAAGTAACTGAAACTCGTTAACATCCGAATTTGAAATCAGCTGGATGTTAAGAGTTCCAGGATATGGATTGAAGCCCAATTTTTTTCTGAACTGTTTTCGATATCCTTCTAATCGGATATAATATGCTCCTTCGCCTAAACCAGTAAATACTCGTCCTTGAAAGCTCAAAACCCGTTTTTTTGTCATCGCTAGTTTTAGGATGGATTGTATCTGTGTTAATTCTTCGACTCCTTTCTGTCTTATGCGAATTATTTGCCCACGCGTATTGAGGGTGCGTCGAATCCACCCCATGCGTTCAAGTGTAGCAAGCCTCCGTGACGCAGTTTGTTGACTGGTTTTCAATAGATGCGCTAAACGTGAGGTTGAGGTTCGAATACTGTTGTTCACTGCACCAAGTTGAGCAAGTGTTAGAAGAGTAAACCACAACTGCTCCTTCAAGCCATCTTCTCCTTTTGTTTTAGTTCCAGTCGGGCTTTTGTAGCTAATCGATGAGCATGCCGAGTTGGCTCAGGAAGCCGATATTTTGTAATGCATTGCAAAGTTATTTTCACGGCCATTTCAAGGGAAATTCTGTGACCTACACTAACATAAATTGGGTTACATCCTGGTTTGGAGCTTATTCTTGCTCCAATCACTTCATTGTCAAGTGTTATTGTTTCGTATGGTTGTGAAGTGGAATTAATTTTCCCACAAAGTAATCGTTTTGCTACACCAATAGTTGGTATGTCTTTCAAGATACCGAAATGACTTGCTGCACCTAACTTCCGTGGATGTGCTCGTCCATGTGCATCAACAAAACATAGGTCTGATTCATTTTGGAGTGAGGAATATGCAAGGGAAAGAGGAGTGAACTCCCGAAAAGAAAGAAAAGTGGGTATGTAGGGTACAGTTACTTGGCAATACACTATTTTTTGTTCAAGCACCTTTAATTGAGGGAAACTCAGAAGCACCGCAGCGCCAATCGCTGTTTGATGAAGGTAGGCGACATCTAGACCACAAACCGTTTTTACTGGACTCTTAAAAGCGTCTTTCTCGATCATTCGGCTTACCAAACTCTCTTGAACCTGTCGGGCTCTACTAGTAGAGAATTTCTGTGATCGGGACGCCATATCCCATTTAATCTCCGAGCGTTTTTTGGAGCGATGAAATGCCAGTAAGTAACCTACGATTTTCAATCGCGGAACTTAAATCTGCGCGGGTTCTCTCAATTAATCCCCGAGCTACATCTGTTTTTCTTCGTACTCCTTTAGTTAGTCCACGTGGAAAATCAAAGACGAGTAACGTAGCATAAATTTGCTCCATTTCTGTAAAAGCACGTTTGGCTTCTTCTAAATTATCATTTGTTAAAGAGTCTAAGGCGTATCTTCGTAGTTCTCCAACTAAATCTCCCAATCCATGAAGGTATCCCACTTCAGTGACACCTATCTCTTCCGGTCGTGGTAAAGTTTGTTGTTGGCGAAATGCTAAAAAAAGCGCGGCTTCAGCGACTTCGCCTTCTGCATCATGAACCAAACCTATGACGGGGAGTTGACTTAATTTTTCAAGATGAATTTGAGCGCCTTTCATCTTTGTTAGGGCATTTTCAATGAATTTTTCAGCTTTCTTTAGTTCATTACGATGAATTGCTGATATTGCTTCTCGTGTTACTTTCAGAACTTCGTGCATTTCATTAATGAGAAGATCACGTGCTTCGTTTTGTTTAGCAAGTTTTGCATAGATATTCTTGCCAATTCCTTCGAGGTTCAAAATTTGTCGCTCCATCTTTGGTGAATTTTTCGCCGGAAGCTGCTGTGAAAAGCAATCATTTAAATGATTGGCTTTGAGTGAAGAACCGGTTGATTTTGTGGTTTCAACTGAACTAGCGAAGGTTTATCGAAAACAGCGGTACCGCTTCATTGGTAAAAATAGTGTTTTGAAGAAGTGTTATCATCTTCACAAAGCGTTAACTCAGCAACGTCCATGTTATAAACAAACCTTCTATGGGACGATTACAACTCATCGATGTATGCAACTTTCTCCAACTTTTAATTGTACTCAAGCTTGCCTCTTCTGTTGGCGGACTATGCCCGGTGATGAGGGAATTCCTATCACCCAAGAGCAAGAGATTCCAGATGAGCCAGCTGAAATTTTGGATAATGCTGTGATTGCACAACGAAAAATTCTCGACGGATATAATCCAGTATGCCATCCTAAGGTAACGCCGAAAATGTATGAGGAAGCACGAAATCCGCGTCATGTTGCCATTAGTTTAGTAGGAGAGCCAACATTGTATGAACGCCTCTCTGATTTGATTCAAGAAATTGAACATCGTGGTTGGACGAGTTATCTTGTTAGCAATGGTACAAACCCACAAGTTCTAAAGCAAATTGATGAACCTACTCAGCTGTATATTTCTCTTGTTGCGCCTGATAAGCAAACTCACCAAGAACTCTGTCGACCTTTAGTGCAAGGGTGTTGGGAACGTCTGCAAGAATCATTAGATTTGTTCTCTACATTGTCCTGTCCAACGGTTGTTCGAATGACTCTAGTTGCAGGACGTAATATGCAGAAAGTTTCACAATATGGGCAAATGCTAGTTGAATCAGAACCCGATTTCATTGAATGCAAATCATACATGCACGTTGGTGGAAGCATGAATCGATTATCTCGTGAAAACATGCCTTCTATGAAGTTAATTAGAGAATTTGCAGAAGCCCTTGCTAAGGAGACTAGTTATTTGGTTACTAATGAAGACACCGTTAGTCGAGTGGTATTACTATCAAGAAATCCCTAAGGTTTTTTCATTCCGCCAATGGGAAGTGTTTTGATTCTATCCCTTCAGGCGTTACGATGAGAAGGTCGATGCCTTCTCCTGACATGGCATCTCGTCGCGTAGCTGAACGGATTGCTTTAACTGCAAGCTGAACAGCTTCTTCTTTGGTAAGATCTTCGTGATAATTTGCTTCCAACACACCTAGCACTAGAGATGTGGCAGTACCAACTGCTGCGTAAGTTTCTTCAATAAGTGATCCAGCCAAATCAAGGCTGTATAGGTGTGATCCATCAGAATCTACACCACCAATCAACGTCTGAGTAAGATATGGCATATACTTGCGACTGAAGAGGATGTTGGAAAGTAATTGTGCTGCCGCATTGACTGTAATCGCCCTTCGATTTTCAAGTTCAAAAAGATTGGATTCAGCCACTAAGAATGACGAAAGCATTTGATAGTCTCCACTTACACCTGCACTTCCGACAACGATGTTATCGGTTATCGGAAAGACTTTCTTTCCTGTTTTACTGACAACGGTATAACCCCATAGAACTCGTTTTTCGGCTCCGATAACAACTCCGTTTTCAAAGGTGATTCCAACAGTTGCGGCCCCAAAGAAGGGAGTTAGATCTGTTTGTCCACTCATGATTGATTACCTGCCTCAGCTATCGTAGGGAAGCAATTAAAAAACCTTTTTGACTTGCTTCTTGTTTGGGCTGGAATATATCTTGAATCCATTCACCAAATTAAAGTACATCCAAAGTAGCAAAGAACTGCTAGACGTAGCCTTTGCTCGTGCTTCAAAACTGACGTTAGCCAAGTCAAAAAAACCAGCCCACGTACGGGCAAGAGACAGAGAAATTGCTAAATTAAAAAAAGTCAATGACATTCTGACTTCTCGACTTGAGGAAATTGTCTCACGGTTTCCTAATTTTGATGAAATCCATCCTTTTTATCGTAATCTTGCTGATACTGTTGTTACAATTGATGAGATACGGCAGGCTCTCGCGTCGGTATCATCAGCTACTCGAATTATTAGAGGAATAATTCAGGATAGCATTCGAAAATTAAGAAAAGCAGAATCGCCATCTGAAGCACGGAAGTTGAGATCTGCGACTTATGGTAGAATCTCTTCGGTAATAAAACGCATAAAGCCCCGCCTCGCAGTTATTCGACAAGCTGCCTTAGAATATCGTCGATTTCCCTCGATTAATCTGGAGTTACCAGTTATTGTTGTTGCGGGTTATCCTAATGTTGGTAAAAGCTCGCTTGTTGCACTACTTTCCTCCGCAACGCCTGAAATTGCTGAATATCCTTTCACTACCAAAAAAATTAGTGTGGGTCATATTCCGCTGGATTCAGAAGAAGGGCAAATTCTCGATGTTCCGGGACTTTTAGACAGACCAATGGCAAAAAGAAATCCGATTGAACAAAGAGCTGTTGCAGCAATTCAACATTTGGCGGATACCATAATTTTCCTAATTGACCCAACTTTGAACTGTGGTTATGAACTTTCCAGTCAAATTGCATTACTTCACGAAATAACCAGTACTTTCCCGAATTTCGACATATTTCCAATATTGAATAAAGGTGATATTGCTTCAAAAACTGAAATTGTGATTGCCCGCGAGTCCATTGATAGACAGGATATTCCGGTTATTAGTACCTTGACAAAGGATGGCGTGAAACAAGCCTTTCAGAATATCATTAATCAATCTGAGAAGGTTCAGGAGAAACTCCGTCTCCTTCAAAGCCGATCCCTTTGACTGAAATGTGTGCAGGGGCGCCTACTTCGCCTTTCACATCGAATTTAATATTGAGGAACTTTTCTGCAACATGAATGTTTGTTATTGTATGCATAGCGAGTTCAGATACAAAAAATTGGGATTCACCTTCTGCAAGTGCGATATAGGGGATGATCATATCAGCTTGGTGAACATCGACTGGAGCAGATGTTTTTAGCTCTTGGATCAATAATGTAGCCGCTTGTTCACCGACTACTTCAGCCTTCAGCTTCCGCTGACCAAGAGCATCTGCTCCTATTATGCAATTATTTTGTTTCCTAGCCCATAGGCTGATGCCACTTCCTGGAGACAGAGTATCTGAGCTGTGTTCGATTTCAATGGTTTCGATTTGATAGCCTCCTTGCGAGAGATTATTTGCAGCTGCGTTTGCTTGCCGTTCGGCCACATGACGAGGTAAAGACCCGCAGTGAGATAGTCCAAATATCTTAGGAGCCTCTTGATTCTTTTTCAAGCATAAGGAGGTTAATTTGCTTACAGGAAAAAGATTGGTATTGATGCGACCTCCACCTCGTGGATAGTAACCTCGTTTTTTTATTTCCACCATGCCCTGATAGTTCATTTGCTCTAAACGAGGAAGTAATACATGTTGTAGATATTCTACGGGAGGGCTCCAGGCGACATTAGTGCCTCCGGAAAGTTGCGCACGGACAGGTTGTTCACAAAACGGAGCAACAATCATGACGCCTTGCAATACAAGCGTAATCGCCCCTGCTGTACCGATATCAACTGTAAGTTGTCCTCCTTTGCGGTTTTGGGGAACGAATTCGATTCGGTTTGAACCAACGTGAGTTCCTTTTACTTGAGCGCTCGTTAGTTCTTTGATAGCTAAAATTCCATGAAGATGTTGAGGGCGTAGTCCCGGTGTTTTCCTCCTAGCACGGATTTTTTCGATAACCACCGTTTTCCCTAAAACAGCCCCAAATGCAACTGCTGAGCGGAGAATTTGTCCTCCTCCCTCGAGAACCGAGCCATCTATTTCGACCACCATTTTTCCGTCACTGAAATTGCTATATACTTGTTGAATTAAAGTGCATATGCAATGACAGGAATTTGTTTTAGTACGGTGCAGGTTCATTCAAAGAAATGGCTTGCATTAGCTCTTGAACAAGAAGGTGACAAACTTGTTGCCTGTACCTCATCTCAGAATTCTGCGCAGGAGGCAGAAAATAGCCTAAAAGGAACCCTCCAAAGGTTAAAGCGATTAACAGAGTTGGATGAATCATTCAGATCTTCCAGAATGGATGCGATAGGACACAGGCTTGGTCAGCTCTCAGATGGGAAAGGGCAACCGTTTAGCTTTGAAGAAATTTCAAAGAAAAACTGGTCTCCAGCACGTCTAGCGATCTCAAGACAATTGTTACAGGTGAAAAAAGGGAACGTCATCTCTTATGGAGGATTAGC
>JBHLQC010000006.1:0-34662 GCA_048885185.1 Candidatus Odinarchaeota archaeon
ATCTTGGACTATTTCCCGGAGAATGGCGGGGTAACGTCCTAAAAGCTTGAAAAGTTCGGTTTCATAGGGGTTGACTAACTCGCCGATTCGAGCCTTTTTTGGTGCACTTTTTTTACGGAGAATGGAACTTGCTCTTGCATATGTATACATCAAGTAGGGTGCCGCGTTACCATCGAAGCTAAGTATTTCATCCCATTTGAACACAATCTGTTTTTCAACAGCAATTTTGAGAAGCGAGTAGCGGACCGCAGCGGAACCAATGGCTTCAGATACTTCACGGATGAAAGTAGAGTCTGCCTCGGGATTTCGTTTTTTCACTTCTTTGCGTGCGCGTCGAATTGCTTCTTTGATAACTTCATCGGTACTGAATCCAATCCATGTGCCTTTTCGCCCTGAAAACTTTGCATCAGGGAGGGTGACGAACTCATAAGCTAGATGATAGTAATTGGCAGCAGCTTCTGTGTAGCCCAGCGTTTCCAGTGTCAGATAAACGGTGCGTTGTGCGAGTCCTTGAGGCATTCCGATTACATTGAAGATTATATGAGCGGGACGATACCGACCAGGGTCACCTACATGAGAGGTCGTCCAAAGGGTTTGATCTCTTCTTACCCTTGATTTGAATGGTTTGTAAAGGAATGGATCTTTGATGATACCGAACTTCCAGAAGTGGAAGGCAATGTCTTTCCCAGTATAGGTTGCGACTCCATCAGAACGGACTAATACTTTGTCGGTGTCAGTCAATTGTTGAAATTCTTCATAGATGCCTAAATCAACAATTACACAACCTGCCTTTTCACCTGTCGCAGGCTTTGAGGTGCCTGGTGCTTCCAAGATTTTCTCTAGAGCTTCTGCAAATAATCCAGAATGAGCAATATTACTTTCCCATACGAGGAGATCATGGCTAACGTTGAGCAATGCATGAGTTTTATGCTGTGCACGAAGAACACGTTCTGACATTGCTCTGACTTCTTTTGCGACTTCGTTATCTCCTTGTTCCATTAATTTCAGGTATTTGCGAACCTGTGGTTCATCATGTTTTTCTTGAGCTTCTACATAGAGACGCCCGATAACTTGATCATATTTTCCTTTGTATTTGAGAGGCCCAAGATGTTTTAGTCCCCAATAGGCTACCGCGATTTGGAGACCGAGGTCATTGATATAATCCATTCGAGTGACATCTGCGCCCATAGTTGTCATGAGCCGCGCAACGGTGTCGCCTAAAACCGCGTTTCGAGCATGGCCAATATGTAGGGGGTTATTCGGATTCACCGCAGGATACTCAACCACAACATGTTTGCCAACATAGAGATCTGAGGTTCCATAGGTGTCGCCAGTTTTTTGGATTGCATCCACAATGAGCCGACGATAGGGGATGATGTTAACATAAAAATTCACATAAGGTCCCTGCGCAACGACCTGCTGAATGAGCGGGAATTTAACTGGGTCGAAGACAGCGAATTCTTTTGCAATCTCTACTGGGCTTTTTTTCAGTTCCTGAGTTAGGTGGAAGGCAGCAGTACAGGCTAAGTCTCCGTGTTGTGGGTCAGTCGGAATCTCCAGATATTGACTTAGATCACGTCCACTGGATACGCGGAGAGCTTCAATGACCTGATTCCTGAACTGTTCCCATGGATTAGTCACGGTAATCGGTGTCCTGATGAGAGTTTGCGGAAGCCAGCCTTTTCTCTCTTTCGACTTCCCCCGATAATTGTTTTTACAGGGTGAACGAAATGATTAAACGGAAGTATTTCATAAATCGCGTGCCTACATTGTGAGGGCCCGTGGCCAAGTGGATACGGCGACAGGCTTCGGACCTGTAGATCCGGGGTTCAAATCCCTGCGGGCCCGCCATACACCTTATTAGCTTTTGTCGATAACAGCACAATCACATACCGACAGGGAGAAAAATGGCAGGATTAGTTCCAAAACAGCGTTCTTGGTTTGCAGTGTGGCCTAAGACAGTTCCGAAATCTTTGGACTATCCTAAAATTGCCCTCTGGGAGTTCTTAGCCCAATCGGCAAAGAAACGTCCTCAACAAACAGCGGTGATACACAATAACCAGCGGATAAGCTATTCTGAGTTGGATCTCAGTTCCCAGAAATTTGCGCTATCATTGAACCAATTGGGTGTAAAGAAAGGAGACCGAGTAGCGTTATTCCTGCATAATGTTCCTGAGTATATCATTAGTTACTATGGAGCACTCCGACAAGGAGCGGTGATTGTACCAATGAACCCGCTTATCAAAGAGGAGGAGTTCAAGAGCATTTTCACCAGCACTTTACCAAAGATTCTGGTGTTAGATGAGGCCCTGTTATCGGTTGCCACTCCGAGTCTGAATGAGTTTTCCCAAGTGAACACGATTAGTGTAGGATTAAAAGAAGAATCAGAAAGCACTCAGTCCTTTGATTCACTTCTAACTCGTCAAGAAGGAAACTTGGAGCAAGTGGAGATTAATCCGGATGACCTAGCTGTTATTCAATATACTGGTGGGACAACTGGTGTCCCAAAGGGAGCTATGCTTAGTCATCGTAATCTCGTCGCAAATGCGCTCCAGAATTGTGTTTGGTTTAACTGGACGGATCAAGAAGTCGTCATGGGAACATTACCGCTTTATCATTCGTGGGGGGCGTGTGTGAACATGAATTCGGTATTCACAGTGGGTGCTACGCTCCTCCTTTTCACTCGCTTCTCAATTGATCAGGGACTAGCAGCACTTGAACGGGAAAAGGCCACTGTATGGTATGGTCCTCCCACATTGTTTACCATGCTCGTTAATGATCCGAAGCTCTCCACTTATGATCTTAGTTCACTACGCTATGTCAAAATTGGAGCCGCTCCTATTCCAGAGGAGATCCGCCGTCAATGGGTGACCCTTACTAGAGGAGTCAGTATGGTACTCGGGTATGGTCTAACTGAAGCATGTCCCGAAGCGATTAGCAGTCCTCCAGGGGATATTCGCCCAGGGACTGTCGGTATTCCGATAATCGATACTGATGCCAAGATAGTTGACATTGAAACTGGGAGAACAGAACTTCCACCTGATGAACCAGGCGAACTGATTTTATATGGTCCACAGGTGATGCAAGGATATTGGGAGGATCCAGCTCAAACGAAATTTGCGTTGCGGGAGGGCTGGCTCTTTACGGGAGATATGGCAAGTATCGATAAAGAGGGGTACGTCATTATTCTTGATCGGTTGAAGAACACTATCAAATACAAAGGCTACACGGTATTTCCTGCAGAAGTTGAAAACGTCTTGTACAAACACCCAAGTGTTAAAGAGTGCTGCGTCATAGGGAAACCTGACTCTTTTGCAGGGGAGATTCCTAAGGCATTTATCGTGCTGAAAGAGGGACACAATCCAACACCCGAGGAAATTGTTGAATTCTGTCAAAATCAAATTGCTCCCTACAAACGGATTCGAGAGGTTGAATTCGTTCATAGCCTTCCAAAGACCACTGTTGGTAAGATTCTAGCTCGAGAATTACGTGAACAAGAAAGAAGAAAACACTCTGGAACTCCAAGAAGCAAATAGGATGTAGAGTTCAGGAAATGGATTACTGGTTTTGTTTAATTGCTGAAATCCCTGCCGCAGCAATGCAAAGAAGTTGGAAGACTTCGTAAGCTTCGCTCATAGTCTTGGTTGTGTATTTGATGTCATGTCCTCCGACACGCGTTACAAGAGGAAGGAGTTCAGCAGTGTCAGCAAAGTAAGTATTTTTGAAGGTGACTTCTACGTTCACTGGCTTTTTCACGACTAATGGTTGAGTTTTTTTCTGTTTGAAATTAGATACTGCACGTTTTACGGCTGCTTTGAGGTCTTTTTCCAGTTTTCCTAATCCTGGGCTTTTTGCAGCACTTCGACCAAATGATCGCTTCAGTTCGACCCGTTCAGCCCAGGGGGTATGAACTTTGACATCATCTTCAAGGAGTTGATGTTCTCCTGCCACAAGAATGACTGGAACGTCAACTTCGCCTGCCGTGTAGCCATTGAGTAGGAATTCGCTGATTTCAACGCCATTGATTTTCAGGGTTTGAATAGTGCCACCGCTGTAGGTATGATCGAAGGTAGAGTAGGCTGTTCCAGATTTGGCATGATACCCCAGAAAGATAGCTACATCACTATCCTCTACGCCCGTGACCATGGCTTGAGGTCGTGGAAAGCCACGAATTAATTCAACATAATCGGGAAGTTCTTCGACCATGAGATTAACCATGGGTCCATGACTGTCTGCTACAATAATCTCTTCAAAACCGGCTTCATGAAGTGCGTTGACAGCCACCAATGTAAGTTTCGTGGCGATTTTCCGGACTTCTTCATATTGAGCACCATTCAGCTTCAAGTGCCCGGGAATGACCACATACGGCATGCCTTCTAAATCCACTGAGATATAGGCTTTCATTATAACCACTACGAAGCTTTTGATGACTTTGTCTTTAAAGGCTTCTTCATGAAATGAAAGAAGCCTTACTTCGTGTAGCGTCGAAGTCACTTCTGTTATCCACTGATTATTGAGAGCAAGTTACTAACTACCGAAACCCGGCTTATTTCACAGGTTTGAAGCGTTCTTTCAACCGGTTGAGGACGTTCGGAAGGGTAGTGTATTCCATGGATGAAGGGGGGAGTCGATGGGGTTCGAAGGGACCATGCCGTCGAAGGTAATCAGCAACATACATGCATTGATCACGCGTTATATCCCAGGCAGGATCATCGAACACGTCAAGTGGTTCAGTGAGTTTACCATCTTTCATGCTGAAGGCTAGTCCCGTCACACGTGGTGGACCATCGAAACGTGTACACTGTGAGTAGTGCAGTGGAACAGGCATGAGTGGACCATTGTGACTGCCACGCATCCATCCCGTTACGAGGTGCCCAAGAGCAAAGCCTTCAAGAATTTCACCGGTAGCGGGGAATCCACTTTGTGCACGCACAACAGCAGCAGGATCATCTTTTCCAATGTATTTTCCAGCAACGGCGTAGAGTTTCTCGGTTGAGATTGCTGCAGCAATACCACGAGATTTGTCCTTTGAGTAGACACGTTTGATGACATAATCTTCTGTCGCTCCAATGAGGGCTAAAAGGTCATAGAGTTCAGAGGGCGTGTCCATCTTGATCATTTTGTCATTTTTGATGTCGTACACTTCAAAGATAAATCCGTCGTGTAACTTAGGATCAATGATCAATCCTGCAGTGTTAAAGGGATCTGCAAAGACACGAAATATTGGATAATTAAAGGCACCTGGTGCCGTTTTGTCAGCAGCAAATACGACGAAGGGGTCGGCAGGGCGTTCTTCGAACTCCATTTCAGCTACTCCTGGTCCCATTCCCCGTACATTACCGCTGAAGGCCTCTTTCAAGATGTCTTGACCAGCACCATACAATCCTCGTTCTTTTGCATTCTTTGCGCCCTCCATGAGGGCATCAAAGGCTACTTTGTGGATTTCTTCGTCATCGACACCGCGAGTGTGTGTCATTAAAATCTCGGTGTCATCACCAGCGTTCCAGATTTTGTAGTCGATGATGAGTTCCGATTGATGAGCTTGGTCAATTGCTTGGCAGACCACATCAGTAGTTACGTCACAGGTGCGTATGTGTCCGCCTATGCTCCCAATATCGGCTTTGATGAGTGTGATAGTAGTTTTCACGGCTGCCACCTAGTAATAGGTATTTTCGCGAGTTGTTGGCAGGCACTTAACTAGAAAGTTGTGCCCTTGCCTACGGGTGCCAGATTATCTTACCACTATAAAATATATTCTATCTGGAAACCTCGACTCCAAAAAAATCCTAATCTGTTTTATCCTGAAGTTCTTTTTGATATCTTTGACCGAGTTCTACATAAATTTGCCAATTATTATCAAGCTCAAATCGATCAACAGGTGTGAGTGTCCGAATGACTTTGCCCGGTACTCCGACGACGACGCTTTCTGGGGGAATCTTTTTTCCGGGAGGAATCAGACTGCCAGCCCCAATAATTGAACGTTGACCTATGTGGGCTTCGTTGAGTATCGCAGCTCCAATGCCTATGAGTACGTTATCTTCAATTGTACACCCATGAACGACCGCATTATGACCCACAATCACTCGACTACCGATTTTTGTTGGATATCGGACGTCACAATGGACAGTGGAATTATCTTGTATGCTGGTATCCGTGCCAATGTCAATTGTATTGTAATCTGCCCGGATGACTGCATGTTCCCAAACGTTACAACGTGCACCAATTGTAGTCGACCCAATTACAGTGGCCCGCGGTGAAACGTAAGCATCATCTGCGATTTTGGGTTTTTTCCCTTGATAGGAGATTATTGGCATTTTCAGTCACTAATCCACAGGTGTCAGGATGGTTGGTTCTGTATACCCATAACTGTTACTCATTCGTGGGTATCAATTGCAAGAAGAGCAGCACCTAATGCACCAGTGAATTGTGGGTCTTCAGGTACCCAAAGTTCAGTTTGGAGTTGTTTAGCAAGGTAAAAGCGAAATCCAGGATTTAATGCAACACCACCAGTCAGAGCAACTGGTTTTACTACTCGCACTCGTTGGGAGAGCGTAGCGATTTTTACAGCCATGGCTTTGTGTACCCCTGCAGCGATGTTGGCAGGTGTGTCTCCTGAACCAATTCGTCCAATGACTTCACTTTCAGCAAAAACAGTACAAGTGCTACTAATGATAGAAGGAGATTTTGCTTTGAGGGCAAGAGAGCCCAATTCCTGTATTGGTATTTCTAAGACTTGTGCCATCACTTCTAAGAAGCGTCCTGTTCCAGCACTGCATTTATCATTTAGTTCAAAGTCAGTTGGTCGTCCGTTAGATCCGAGTCGTATGACTTTCGAATCCTGACCCCCAACGTCGATGAGTGTTTGGATTTCTTTGTTGAGATTATGGATGCCAATTCCATGACAAGTGATTTCGGTTACAGATCTACTGGCGAAATTGGCTTGACTCCGACCATATCCGGTACTAATCATCGTGATTTCAGAGATGTCTTGTTTTGACAACAATGCTAGTTCATCAAGACAGCGTTGGACAGATTTCTTGGCAGAAGCACCCGTAGCGAGAAGATATTTGGCTCTGACCTTACCTGTTGAGTCAATGAGTACTGCCTTTGTTGTGGTAGATCCAACATCAATCCCAATGCCATAATTGGATTGTTTTACCAAAGCGGTTAGACCTCAGAGAATCATTTCCAATAGAGCGTCAACTCGCGTTTCAGCTTGTGCCTCATTATATTGTTGACTATCAACCATATCTCCTTCGATTATGACACCAGGAACTCCTGTTCGTCGTGTGATTTCCTCTTTTGTTACCATCTGACCAAGTGAATAGCGTTTACAGGATCGAACGGAAAACAGTACGAACCCATCAAGTTCGTAATCCTTGATTAGATTACACATCTTGTCAATTTTCGCTGAGAGACCCTTGTTCAGCCAGATTTTACTATACACTTGAGCGAAACTCTCAAGAGTTGCACCCCGGGGAATGTTAGTTGACCACGCGTGGGTATAAGAGTCTGCAGGGAAGACGACGCCTTTCTTGGCAAGTGTGTTGAAGAAGTTATAGATGGTGAACCAAGGCGGGATGTTATCCCAAAGGAGTCGGACTCGTTCTTCACGGATGGCACCAAGTCCTTGTTTGACTCGTTCCTTGACTTCACCGTAGAAGGCGTGATAGAAGTCGATGGCTTGCTGAGTTCCTCGTAGAGACACAATGGGAGCCATCGAGAGAAATCGATCAGCACAATTCAAAGGTGAGGGGTGATTCTTACACGCTTCGAGAGACTTGGTCCAAAGATTCACAGCGGTATTAGAAAGGTCACCAACTTGCAGTAGTTTTTCTTCATCATAGGGTTGATTGAAGGTTTCACTCATGAATGTAATTAGACCCTCGAGGTTGGATTTGACATAAGCAAGATGATGGGGGGGTTGATCTCCCTCTAAAGGTGGTGTATCAACAAGGTACACTGGGGCCCCAGTCATTTCGGATACCGCTTCATACCACCCAAGAACCGTTCCGCAAATATTGTTACAGGCTAGCAATGCTTGGGGAGCAGGTAGACCTGTGAGAGGACTCTGTTCAGGTTTTTTCACAGATCCGATGCTTGAGCGTGCATATGAACACAGTTCCTGAGAAAAGCCCAGTTCTTCAGCAAATCCACAGAGTAATGGTCCGCATTTTTCTGCACCTACTATGGCTCCGTATTGCTCGGGGTAAGCGGCAACTGTATCAAATGCAACGGGAATTTCAACTGGAAAACCAGATGTTACCCAAACAAGTCGTCCGTTTTGTGATGCGGTTTTAGTGCTTAGGATGTGCAAAGTCATAGTTTCTCGAAGAAGCTTGCTTGTGTTGAGTTTTCGGTAGGCTTTTTCTTTCGGTGGTTCAGTTGTTGTATTTTGTGACATCTTTTTGCATCCATCCCTTATCGTTTAACACTTAATGTTTCGAGGAAACTTTGTAACCGACCTTCAATTCGGACACTGTCTGAGAACTCAGGATCTAGAGGTAAGCGTACGGTTAGCACTTTCTTTTTCTCAGCGATTTTAATCATATCAGGTATTTCGAATTGGTCAGGGTCGCAGAATGAATGTTCTGCAATAATTAATCCGTCGATTTTGAGTTTGTCAAAAATTCTCCCAAGAAAGTGGAGGCGGTCTGGTAAACCTTCTTGTGTGGGTTCAGCAGGAGCCGAGATAATGCTTTGGGCTAGTTCATGAAAAGGGTCGCCTTGCAGGTTAGATGGAGGATGAAATACGGTTCGAAAGCTGAAGGATAAGATATCAAGTACGATTTGGGCTTCTTCCACTTCTGCGTTGATTTTTGCATTTTCAAACAGAACAGCGATTCCTTCTGGATCAATCATCCCTCCAACCACTACTATTCGAGGACCTTTTCGTTCAGGTGTAACCGTGAGTTCCGGGACTTGACCATTAAGAAGCCCATATCGGAGAGCCTCAGCAGAAGGAATAAATTGATTGGTTCGTAATTCGTGTTGAACTTCGGAGGCTACTTGTTCTACTTGTTGTAATGTGTGGGGACCGGGAGCAGTAAAGAACTGGCGTACTAACTTGGCATATTCAGGATATGGGTAAATCGAGGGTTGAAGCAGCCGGGCTGCGACTATAAATTGCGCAGCGGCCCGAAATTCTGCTGTTAGTGCCACAGCTTCTCGGTACTTATCAATTGAAAATTTAGATCCAAAGGTTATTTCCAAATGGTTACTAAACTCGCGGAGTTCTTCAGTGAGGTATGTTATGGCGGCTTCGTCTCTGGCGACTGGAAAGGTTAAGCGAAGTAAAGTGTCTTCGGGGAACCGGGCACGCCAAACATCTCCGAGATTTTGCAAGGAGTCACAAGTGCCTCCAGGAAAGGCAATGGCGGCTAGTTTGGGAAGTTGTTCCTTTGATCGTTGACTAAAGAGATTTCTAGAATATGCACAGCAAAAAGTTTGGAGGCTGGCTTCATAGGCTCCAGAGGTTTTGTGATCTGCCCAGAGGAGTGTTGGTGTTAGATTATGGGCGAAAAAGAGTTCCAAAGGCGTATGGGGATAGATATACCCAACCAAGGAAGTTTCAGGAGTTATGATAGTTTGAAGAAGCTGGCGCCTTTCTGAAACGATTGTGTCATAGCTTAGCGGAGCATTCATTAGAACCCACCAAGTCCTGAAGGTATCTGCGAGCTTTTGTCTTAAGTTTTCTCACCTTGTACAGCCTAAGAGAACGAATCAAAAAAATAAATCATTCATTCAGTGTCTTTGGTTTTTGCTACCACCATAATGCCCTTAAGCAAGATAGCTATTCTCTTTGCGAGGGTTTTCTGTGAACAGTTCGATTGAAATCTCTGAATTGACGAAGAAATTCGAAAAAATCACCGCAGTGAGTGACATCTCTCTCGATGTTAAGCGCGGCGAAGTCTTCGGATTTTTAGGACCAAATGCTGCTGGAAAATCCACTACGGTGAAAATCGCAGCCACTCTGCTAGAACCAACTAAGGGAACAATCGCAGTTGAAGGACATGATGTTCTTAAAGCTCCTGTTGATGTTCGGGCAATCACTGGACTCCTGCCTGAGGATGGGGCGAACACTCATTATGATCGACTCTCAGCCTACAAGAACTTGGAATATTTTGGACGACTCTATGATGTCCCCGAAGAAAAGTTACAGGATCGGATAGAACGACTTTTAGAATTCTTGGAGCTACTTGACCGAAAAGATGACTCACCAGCGACATTTTCTACAGGTCTAAAACAGAAGCTATCGCTTGCACGGTCAATGATCCATAACCCCAGCGTCGTATTTCTGGATGAACCCACCTCTAGCCTGGATCCAATTATGTCGAAAAAGGTCCGTGATTTCATTGATGAACAGGCAGAAGTAGGAAAACAGACATTCTTTCTCTGTACACATTTACTATCAGAAGTGGAGGACCTATGTGATCGGGTCGGTTTCATTTCACGAGGCGTATTAGTAGAAGTAGGTCGACCTAAGGAATTGCGACGAAAGTTTTGGACGGTTCGAACCTACGAAGTTCAGTTGACTGATGCAGACTTGTCAAAAGGAGCTGAAATTATTTCATCTACTGGGCTTGTCAAATCTTCAAAGGTTGAGGGAGGACGTGTTGTCTTTGACATCGAAGACGCTGAAACTAAAAATCCTCAAATCATCCAAGCACTCATAGAAGCGGGTCAGCAAGTAATCGAAGTTCGTGAAAGGGTGCCAGATTTAGAAGATGTCTACCTGAAGGTAATTGGAGGAAATTAGAATGTGGAAAAAAGCATGGTTAATGGCTCGCACTGAAATCCGGATGGTCTTCAAAAGCCGTCAAGTGAAAATGATTCCTGCAATGATAATTATCATGACTGTAATCTTCGGCGGTGTGATGACCTTTCTAATACTCTCATTTGGCTTACCAGACCCAGTGTTTTTCAATACTATAATGAGCTACATCATGGGCGTGGTTATTATCATGCTGCCTGTAATGCTCCCGATTCTAATAGCAGCTGATTCGATTGTGGGAGAAAAGGAACGGCATACCCTAACACCCTTATTAGCGACGCCGCTTTCGGATGGTGAGCTTCTTTTAGGGAAATTCTTGACAGCACTTATCCCGGGACTAATAGTTGCTTATGGTAACTTGATTTTAGCGACAGCTATAGTGAACGTGGTTATCCTCATGCTAGCGCCTCACATGTTTGGGGCTTGGCCAGACTTATTATCCTTAATTCAAGCACTCGTGTTGCCTGTTCTCTTCTCGGTATTAGCCGTTGGAATTATGGTTATAATTTCTGGTCGCGCAAACACGGTCTATGAAGCCTACCAGACAGGCGGGGTTCTAATCCTCCCAGCAATGGCGTTTGCCTATTCTGGACTCCTACAGGGAACCGGACTAAATTGGTTGATATTCTATATTGGAGTGCTCGTTCTGATAATCGTAGACATTATACTTTACCGAGTTGCAGTGAGGCTTTTCAATCGTGACGCACTCACGTCGCGTGTTGGCTAAGAATGTGCTATACAAAGAGCACTATTAAACCAGAAAACAGAAAAGAATTGAACAGCGAACGTGATTTTCATGTCAAAAGTATATCGTATCATTGCACGTGTCCATGAATTACGACACCAACCTGGAAAGAGCCCGTGCCGACTTTACAAGGTTGGTGATGAGTTTGATTTATCCAAACCGGAAGAGAAAGAGAAGATCTGCCGTTGGGCGTACAATGCCATGTTCCCTTTCATCACGATTCTCGAATTTGATGGGACCATACCGTGGGAACCCGATTCGGACCGGGGGTACGTTGCCTGCCCAGATCCACATAATATCGTGGTGTTTGAACTTCGCCGTGAAGGCATCCTTGAGAAACGGGAGACCCCTTAATGCCGTTATCGTCTAGAGTTTTGAGAGGACTGTCTTTCCAAGCACTTTGATTTGAGTGATTTCCTGCTCATGTGGAAACATGAAGATAAAATGAGTGATGCCTATTTTGATAAATTCACGAAGTCGTTTCACCATATAGTCAGGTGTTCCCCACAAGGCTTGTGCAACTCGTTCCCGATATTCATCGACCGAGATATTTCGTTCCTTGGCGTTCTCAATGATCGCCTTTTCCATTTCATCCTCAGATTCGAAAATTCGTGTCCATAATCCGACCGATTTCTGGATATCACTAGTATCGCGTCCGTATTTCTTGGCTAGATGGGCAAGTCGTTGAAAACGTCGGTCTAAATCTTCAGGGGTGGTCATCCAAGCGATATTAATACCATCACCATGTTTTGCAGTGAGTCGGAGCATGTATTCTTTGCCATTTTGCGCTCCAATCCAGATAGGCATTGGATCTTGAACGGGTTTGGGAAAGGAGATGACATCATCTACTTGGTAATGTTTGCCTTTGAAAGAAAAGCGCTCATTGGTCCAAATGCCCCGAATAATTTGTACGGTGTCGGCTAATTCGTTAATTCGGGTTATAGATTTCGGAAAGGGATAACCATAGGCGTTGTATTCGATTTCTTTCCACCCGGCACCGATTCCAAATTCTAATCGACCGTTGGAAAGCACGTCGAGGGTGGCTGCCATTTTCGCAGTGAGTGCAGGATTTCGATAACTTTGACAGAAGACCATACTGCCAACACGAACCTTGGGGTTCTGTTGGGCTAGCGCGGTCATGAGAAGCCAGGGCTCCAGAAGAATCCGGTCCGTGGCTTCTTTATCAAGCATAAAATGATCGCTAAACCATATTGTCGAGAATCCCGTCTTTAGGGCAATATCAGTGATTTTGTTAACATTATCAAAAGTGTAGCCAAATTGAGGTTCGATTTGGACACCAAATTCCATACGTTCACCAACTAAATACCAACGTAATTGAAACGCGGTTGGTGAGGACCGCTTAAATATTTGTACATTCTTAGCCCAGAGCTATTGCTCACATTGGTGGATGGATTGTAATGCTGGATAAACTTCAAGCCGCAGTATCTTTTGGTGAAAAACAAGGAGCAGACTTTGTAGAGGCGCGATATGATGACATGACCCTTCGCACATTAAGACGTGTTAATGATACATGGAGGGACATCATCCAGAAATCACGTACAGGGATAGGAGTTACGTGCTATTTTGATGGAACCGCGGGTTATTCATTTACTGCCAGTGAAATGAAGAAGGATATTGAAGATACAGTAAAACGGGCTTACCAAATGGCTAAGGCTGCTTCGACAGCAGCCTTATTGAAGCTAGATTTTGATGAACGCCCAGCGGTAAAAAGCAAACCATCAGACACATACTCGGTTAAGATTCATCCCAAAACCAAGGATATCGATTACAAAATGGACCTAGTAAATCGGGCAGTAGGAGCCGCACAAGATGCAGGAAAAGATATTCAGACGATAAATGGATCCTATGGCGAACTTTATGGTCAAAAAATATTCACAAATAGCGAAGGATCCAACATCGAATGGAGCTTTCTAGTGGTTGATTTACCATGCCGAGTAACCTCAAAGACGAGTACGGGAGATCTTGTGTTCGCTTCTCATCGAAAGGCAGGATCTTTTGGATTGGAAAAGTTCAAGCAAAAAGATTCAACTCCCGAAGATATCGGCAAGGCTGCTGGCGATTCTGCAGCTGAGCAAATTACCGCAAAAGCATGTCCAGCAGGAAAATTCACCGCCTTGACAGACAATGATCTAACTGGTGTCTTAGCCCATGAATCGTTTGGACATCTAAGTGAAGGCGATTTTGTCGTGATAGGGGTCTCACCTCTTGCAGGAAAAATTGGAGAAAAACTCGGAACAGAACAGGCAACCATCATTGATGGCGGGATTCCAGATATCGCTAAAGAGGGTGGATTATGGCTGCCATATGATGACCAAGGAATTCCAGCTAGCATGACCACCGTGCTCGATAAGGGAATTCTCCGACATTTCTTACAGAATAGAGGAACCGCCAAGAAATTAGAACAGGAACCTACGAGTAACTGTCGTGCGGTCCATTTTGGTTTTATGCCTATTCCTCGGATGACTAATACTTATTTCACTCCTGGTGATTTAACGGACGAAGAAGCACTAGAACAACTCGGTACAGGAGTCTATGCCATTCAAACTGCAGGCGGACAGGTGCAAGGGGATGGCAGTTTTCTCTTCAAAGCCGATAGAGGATACTGGGTAGAAAAGGGAGAAATCCAATATCCCATTCGAGAGGTGGCCCTTTCAGGTAATATCCTGCAACTACTGACTCAAGTAGAAGGCGCAACTAAAGACTTGTCTCTAAAGGGCACCTACTTCGGTGGGTGTGGCAAGGCAGGTCAGTACCCACTTCCTGCAGGACTCGGAGGACCAAAGCTCCTCATAAAAGAGGTTACATTTGGAGGAAAGGCATAGCAAACAAGGAGATGAAAGATAATGGAATATGAAGCAATCAAGGACAACTTGCTGGCTGAAATTGACACGGGCCTAAAATACGCCAAATCACTGGACAAAACAGCTGAATTTGAAATCTATCTTTCCTACCGTAGTAACTCAAGCGTAGTCATTAAGCAAGGGGTTGTAGAAGCAACTGACGGAACAACAGCCGGAACGGCAGTTCGTGTTGCCAAAGATCAACGAGTGAGTTTTGCTTCTTCAAGTGGAATCACTCCTGACCGCATCAAGCGAAGTGTACAAGAAGCCGTTGCTAGCTTGAAAGCTACATCTGAGAAAGATACACGATTTCAGGGATTCTGCGAACCCAAGCCCCCAGGTCACGAAGGTTCATTCACTCCAGCGATTCTAGATTTATCCACCGAAGATCTAGTGAAATACTCGCTGCAAATCATTGGAGACATATCGAAAGTCAACGCTCGAATGATGGCAATATCAGCTTGTGAAGTCAGTTGGGGAGGTTTCGCGATTGGTAATAGTCGAGGACTTGAACGGGCATCTAGTTCAGCATACAATTATGCTTCTGCTTATGCAATGGCGATTGATGGTAATGAACGTCGAGCGACTGAAGAGGAGTTCATTTCACGCGAAAAAGCCATTGATGTTTCTGGAATGGGTGAAAAAGCTGCGAAGAAAGCCTTGAGTATGTTAGGAGCAAAGAAACTGAATCAAACAACTACCCTACCCACGCTATGGGCGCCTGAAGCTGCGGCTAGTTACATCCTTGCCAGCTTTGGTCAATCGGGTGTTGGGCACAACACCGTTGAAGGATTATCTCCACTAGCCCCGAAACTTGGAAACCAAATTGCTGAAAAACAGTTCACCTTAGTTGATAATGGTCAAGACCCACAGGGTATTGGCACAGAATCAGTTGATGCAGAAGGCTATCCACAAGGACGAACAACCCTAGTTAATCAAGGAGTTTTGAAGAATTTTCTCTTTGATTCATATTATGGTGCCATTGCTGGTAAATCATCGACCGGAAATTGTGGTCGGGCAGGAGGTCCTTTTGGAGGAACCATACCGTATGAGGATGCCCCAAAGATTACCATTAAGAACTTAGAGGTAGTCTCGGGAACGAAGAGCGAGGAGGAACTCATTGCCTCAGTGGATGGACAAGGATTGTTAATTACAGATCCACCAATCGGTATTTTCCATAGTGATGTTTCAACTGGTGATTTTTCCGTGGTGGCAAATGCAGTTTTTCTCATTGAAGATGGTGAAAAGAAAACACCACTGGAACCATTGTCAATCGCAGGAAGTTTCTATAAGGGGTTAGAACAGCTTCGTGGTGTTGGCAATAATGCGGAAATGACCTCGTATTTTGTAAAAGCACCTAGTGTACTCATTGATGGTTTCTCTGTTACTGGATAATGAGAAGTATTGCATTCACCATTCTTGTGATTAACCACAAGTTTTATCGAAATGCAAATACTCCCTTCTTCCACAGGAGCCTGTATCAAAATGCCTGGTCAACTAGCTCGAATTATCTCTGAAGTTAAGGGCTACTGGGGTTTACGGCGCAAGCAGCCCATTGGAAAGCTCGTATCAATCCTTCGCAAGGAGGGCTTCAAGTGCCCGCATGTGTTGTCTTCCATTGGTGAGGATTCAGCTGCCATTGATTTGGGCGGAGATAATCTCATTTTGTTATCCACAGATGCAGTAATTCCCGAGTTAGCCATGTCCAAGCCTTACGTAGCCGGTTATGCTGCCATATTAGTCAATGTCAACGATATCTATGCTGCGGGGGGACGCCCAATTGTGGCGATGGTCAATATCGCCTTCGAAGAATTGGATATCGGAGTAAAATTTATGGAGGGTATCTGTGAAGCCGGACAAAAATTCCGTGTCGAAGTGGTGCGTGGACATACGACACCAGATGCCCCCACTAATGGTGTAAGTGCTTCAATCTGTGGCACAGTCCGCCGCGATGCATATGTAAGCGCAGGCGGTGCTCAGCCAAATGATGTACTCATTCTGGCAATTGATTTGGAGGGTCGTATCTCTCCGAACTATGAATATGGATGGGATACAACAGCTTTGAAAACGTCTGAAGCTATTCTACAACGGTACGAGGCGATGCGCATCCTCGCTGAGAAACAACTACTGACGGCATCGAAAGATCTGAGTAATGGGGGAATTATTGGGACGATTCTTTTAATGCTGGAGTATGCACAGAAAGGTGCCGTGATTGATTTAATCTCAATTCCTTTGCCACAGGGTTTTGATATCGTAACTTGGTTGAAAATGTATATTTCTACAGGATTTGTGGTCACAACTCCAAAGAATCAGGCGGGACAGGTGATGGCCATTTTTGAAGACCATAACCTCAGTGCGGCAGTTATTGGAACCGTAGATGATAGTCAAAAGCTTAGGATTCAACTTGGTGAAGAATCTGAAACAATTTTTGATTTCACTCAAGAGTCTATTGTTGCCCCACCCCCTCCTCCCCAACTAAACCGAGTTACGGCTCTTGATTCCTCCCGACAAAAATCCAAGGAAGACCCTAACCATAAATAGAAGAATAAGTACACACGATATACAGACATTGAAGGGTGAACCCGATGGCAGTTGAGAAAACACAGAAAGATTACCCTGGTGAAGTTTCAAAAACAACGAAAAAAATCCAAAAGATTGTCAAAGATATGAATAATGAACTGCTCGAGGAGCAGGAACTACGAGCAACTGCTGACGCTCGTGTCGAAGAACTGTCTAATGAACTTCAAAATAAGATTGCAACAGTTGAACGATTGGAACGAACCATCAATGAACTGAAAACAACCGCCGATGAAACCACCGATCTTATGACCAAGAATAAGGCTTTGCAAGCAGAGCTTGATGCCATTGAAACCCAACTGGAGAAAATGTCTGAAACCTATAAAGAACTTGTTTCCGAACACGAAGCTTCAATACCTGTTCAAGAATTATTAGCCTTATACATCGCTCTGCTTGAAGATGTATTCTATGCCCAACCACATGCAAAGACCCTGTTTCTCCTTCATGGCAGAAAGAAAGAAATGACCCGTGAGGAGATTGTAAAAACTGCTGGACATGAACCAACGGCAATCCGAAAAGCCCTTGGTGATCTTTCCCGTGCTGAACTCATCGATTATGACGTTGAGGCAGGAAAAGCCAGCCTGAAGAAACGGTTGTACCCAACTTAGACTTTCATATCAGCAAGAAGTTGGTTAAATCGGGGTAGACTATGTAAGCTAGCAGCAAGTGAGCTAATGTAGCGACTGAGCTCCGCATGGATGAGCCGTTCTAAATCAGAGAGAGTTTTACTTTCTGTAGCACGGTCGACCAGTTCTCGAGCACTACGATACATGACCCCAACCACTCGCTTTTCAATATCAGGTGGACCCCAATCAAATGATCGAAGATTTCGTTTGGCTTCATTTAGGCTAGCGTCCACGGATTCATTCTTCAACGCATTTGATACCTGGTCATAGAACTCACCCGCAACGCTCGTGATTTTATTGCGTTCACGACTTGTCAACTCGGTGCCAAGAGTACCTCTGCGCATCAATTCTTGAAGTAGCCCGGCACAAGGAGCCTCAGCAAGAAACCGCCGAATCAAATCATAAAAAATTTGACCAGAAATCCGGGTGACCTCAGTAATGACTTCCCGAGGTTCACTATATCGGAAGAGTTCGCGACATGCTTCGAACCAGTAATTGGGTAGTAAGATATGGCTTCGGCTCGAATATTTATCGATTAATTGTTGGATTGGTGGGAGTAGTTTCTCAGGGTCATGAATTGAGAGACGCCGTTGAAAGGGTTTTCCCGTAAGCGCGGCTAAATCTTGTGTCGCCTCTGTTACAGACTTTTGAGCAGCTAAAATTGGTTCCTTTATTTTCTTCTTGGACACTTTTGTATCACGAGATTTGGCTAACGAATTGAGAGCTTGTTCAATTCGACCTAGGTGTGTGAGAATCACATTGATGGTATCATCAACAAATGAAGAGCCGGAAGTAGCTGAGTTATTCTTGGAGTCTGCCAAAGTCTGTTCCACGGAGTCACGGACAGCATGAACGCCTTGGGCGAGTTGATCAACTTGCTTTGGACTCAGATCACCTTCGGCCTCAATCGTAATCAATGCATGAATTAGTGTGGAGTTAACAGTTGTAAGGATGAGAATTCGTTCCAGCAATTCTTCTGCTGTTATCACCCTTTTTTCTCTCCTCTACTAAGATGGCTACTTCATTTCTAAATTGAAGAGTTCTGCGACATCACGAATGGAGGCACGAAGAACTTCTTCTGAGACGCCTTTGGATTTCTTGAACCATCCTCGACGCAGTGGTGATGGTCCTGCATGGAGATCAACGAGCTCGGTGGCAGAATTCACAAGATCCTCGATTTCTGGAATCTGAGGAAGCCCCAAGAGAAGTAGGAGGTCGGTGGGGTGTCCTTCCTCTTCATAGGAAATAAAACAGGGTGTAATAGCAGCTCCCTTCGCAGTGTATGAACGGAGCGCTTGTTTGATGTGGGGATCATATTCTGCTCGAGCAAACTCGCGAGTTCCTGAGAAGTTATAATAAGTTGATGATGCACCAGGCTCGTTTCCTATTTCAGCGAAGCTACAGTGTTCCACGGCGTATTTGACCATAGTTTTCAGTTGCGTAGGAACATTTCCTGCAGAGGGAATTAGGCTAACATCGGTATAGAGACAAGGAACAACGATTGGATCGAGTTTCCGAGCATAGTCTGCGATGTCAGTTGTTGGAAATACTTCCTTTCCGGGTTCTACAACACCAGGACTTAACATGTGTTCAACGAACCGTAGTGCAAGAGGATTGACAAGCTCCACAAAGGCTGATTCTTGAGCTTTAGAAACATCATCGGCCCCATCCACCGTTGAAGGTACCATCCCTTCAACATCGTTGATCTTTCCTACATCAATTTGTAATTGGCGCTGTAAGAAGTCAGCAACTTCTCCTTCCCGCCAGGCAAGGATACGTCGGAGCATTGCTCGATTGCTAAGAAGACAGACAAGGTCAGCACCCCGATCCTCCAATTGGCCTCGGAGAAGTTTGGAAAGAGACCACATTGTATTGAGAGCCTCAGAGGTTTGATCCTTGAAGGGGAGTACTGTAAATACGTAGACGAAGATTCGTCGACCTTCCTCTTCTTGGAAGCGTTCCTTTAAAATTTCAATAAGAGCGGGAGCCCCGCCACAGCCGGTTCCTCCACCAGAGGAGGTGAAGATTACGAAGCCGGAAACGCCCTCAAACCCAAGTTGGGTGAGTTGACCCATTATGACATCCTTGAAATCATGGACGTAATTATAGCCGTCCGTGAAGTTGCCGCCACAACCAATATCTGACGCACCATAGAGCAGTGTGTTCTCTTTGGGTATGTCATATTTTTGGCGAAGCTTTTGGATATCTGATCGGTCAGTGTTCATGCAGAGATAGCCACGTATTCTGGGTGGAAGCATTCGTTCACGGGCTTGTTTCAGGTATGCACCTACAAGGTTACTTCCACATTCGCCAATTCCAATAGCGAAGACTTCAGCCACACGCGGAGCATCATCTGTTAGTGCCATGATTCATTCATCCTCATTCTATCTGGTTTTTCCTTTTTTATCAGACATAGCAGCTGCTAGTTCACGAGAAGCCCACGCAAGATAATTTGCAGTATCCTCACTTGTGTAGGTTTCTCGAATTCGCTTCTCAATTTCGTTAAGTTGACGATTGCGCTCAGCTTTAGGCGCACCAGGATTATAATCTGCAAGAAAGACACGAAGAGCCTTGTGCCACTCATCGAGTTGCTTGATTTTTTCTAACCATTGTTGCTCCAAGCTTCGAATGGTTGTAAAAATATCAATTGATTCAGGTAAAGAATCAACGTTTTCCAACTTATCACGCATCGTCTGTAGGGTATCTAACGGGAAGATAATTTTACTAAATTCCTTTGGTCGAGAATTGTAAACAGCGATGATTGTTGAATAATATTCTGTTGTGTTTTCCAGTAATTGTGCAAAAGCGTTGGATGTCTTTTGCTCCATGTTACGGAGAATATCAATGACGCTTTTCTGAGCCTCAATCAAAGCCATGCAAATTTCGAGGACAGTAGTTACTTGTTCAGTCTCTAACGCATCAGGTACACGTGCCAAAAGTTCCTTTAATTTCATTACGGTTTCAGCCTGACCATGGTGCTCTAGCAGATCAGTTACCGAATTGAGATTTCGCCAGACTTCGTTCGCCTTGTCTCGGATAGCTTTGAGTAATTTGGGTTCAGTGAGTAATTCACGAAGCTCATCGAATCGATCAGGAAGGTCTTCAATCGTTGAAGGAAGTTTGTCCTGTAATTTGACACATTGTTTGACATAACTATCGGTCTTGATTCCCAGCGAAGCAGCAACACTTGTCAGTTCTGAATAGGCTTTGATTTGTTCGTTAAGGACTTGGTTGAAGTACCCAACAATCCGTTTTTCGAAGATTTCAACAATGTGATGGGCTTTTCGAATCGCTTCTTCATAGGTTTCGCTTGCAGGTACGATGGAGGTTAATTCTTGAATCGCTGCTTGGACCTCAGAGGGAATTGTGAGATTCATGCCAAGGAGTTTCGACACCGCTAAACGAAGTTTGAGATCAAGACGATATTTGAGATTTTCAATGGCATCTTGGGTTTTGTACAGGGCATCTCCTTGAGCTTCACGGGAAACCGCCTCCATTTCTTCAAAACTTGTACTAGCACGGATTTGAGCAATTGCGTTTTCTAGAAATTCTTCCATTGTCTTGAAGGATTCACGATAGGTAGGTTTGATAACCTGAATTTCTGCCAAAAGGGCATTCAGTTCGCGTTCCCAAGCTTTTCGGAAGAGATCCATCCGATTTTCAACATGTTTTTGGAGACGGGCATAGGCTTCGACAAGTTCTGAGAAGCTGATATCTGTACTTCTGACAGGAGCTGGAGCAGCACCCATTGTTGTTTTATCCAAGACCGTGCTGGCCGTTTCGGAAATACGGGCTAAAAGAGCTTCTTGGGCTCTGATTTCTGCAATCAGTTTTCCATGTTCTTCTATGATTCGTGCTGCAACATTCGAGTACACTTTAATGAGTGTACTGAGGTCAGCTTTGGTTAGCTTCTTTGTGTTATTCTTTACAAAAGCATCAAGTTCTTTTGTATTAGGAAGCACTTTACGTTTTACGGCACGAGTCAAATCATCAGTAATACGTGTGGCTTCGCTTCGAAGAGCAGTTTCTACGTTTGTATGATAGGCTTGAAGGCGTTCATAACCTGAAATCAAAGCGGCAAGATCAGCTTCTTTGGGAAGTTCTTCAGGTGCAGGCGGCAAAAAGGTTGCTTCATTAGAAATATTTGCAGAGGCTAGGGTGCGGTTGAGGTTATGGCCAAATTCGATTATTTGGCTGCGAACTTCGCTTGAAGCTTTGAGAACCTGACCATCATATTGTTGGACTAGCCCCAGAAGGGTTGTAAGATTGGATTCACCCTTCAATTGTTTCTTTATTGCCTCTAATGATGTTGAAATCGCCATTGGTACGTTCAACCCAAGGCTCCGAGCTGTCACCAAAATAGAGATAGAGGATTCAATACTGGTTTGTAATTTTGCACGAAGCGTGTCAACGACCTCCCCTCGTCGACTCGTCAAATATTCATGTTCCGTGCGAAGTGTTTTGCGGATTTCAAAAAGATCGGGGATCGAATTAACTTCAATCGTCTCACGTTCAGCACTAATGGAAACATCGCTGGTGTCAATGCCCACAAATCGGTCATAGGTTTTAATGAGTGCCCGATTACGCTCGAGCATATCGTTGGTCTGTTTGTTTAGTGCATCACGAAGTTGCTTAGAAATTCCCTCTAGATTTGAGACAAAGCGGGATAGCACTGGTAAAACGACGGAAAACCCACCTTGTGTTGAAGGAAAGGAAAGTCTATTCAGTTCACGCCCTAACTGGATATCGAAACTCATAATTGTGGCTTTCAAATCTTCAAGTTCAGTCATATAGGTTCGCAACAGTTCTATATGAAGTCGAAGTGACTGTGATAGACCGTCTTCAATTTTGGGAAGACCTACATCAATTTGTTTGGTCAGCCGTCGTTTTTTCGGACTTAACGACCAACTAGTTTTTGCGTCTCGATCAAATCCTTCAAGAGTTACTAATTCCCGTCCAACATCCTCGATGGACGTTTCGACTTCAGAGGGGAGAACACCCATAACTGTTCGGCATTTTGAACTGATTCCTTTGAGTGAAGAATAGTACTTCCGAAGTTCTGCCAAGTTAGTAGTCACTTATAAAGCCCCCAGGGAAAGTGGCTTTCACCCACCTTTCTAGAAACATTGGAAAGTTAGTTCTTAACTCTTTTGAGCCAACAAAATTCTTTCAGCAATAACTAAATTTATGCTAAAGCACATTTCTTAGCATTCCTACGAAAATTCACTAAAAATAATCAGAGGAGAACACGACATGTCCGTTTCAGACCGCCACCGATACCGTCGAGAAAAACTCTTAGAAGCAGGGAAAATTGCGTCAAAAGCATTAGCCTTTACATGTAATCAAGTTGCAGCAGGTGTGCCATTACTCACTATTGCAGAAGCAGGTGAACAGCGAATTCGGGAACTGGGAGGACAGCCAGCGTTTCCGATTAACATTTCCATCAATCATCATGCCGCCCATTACACACCTGCCCTAGATGATGCGTCAACTGTTCCTGAACTCGCCTTGGTGAAGATTGATCTTGGGGCACATGTACACGGATACATTGCAGATAATGCCCGAACAGTTCTAGTAGGAAAAGATGAGAAACTCCAGAATTTGGTACAGGCAGCCGAAGCAGGTCTTCAAGCAGCAATTCAAACGATTCGAGCAGGTCTACGAATTTGGAAGGTCTCAAAAGCAATTTCGGGGGCAATCCGGCAATTCAAGGCACGACCAATAGAAAACTTGACCGGGCACAGCATAGATGCATTTAATCTCCATTCAGGAATTGCAGTACCATCAATCACCCGTTCAGGAGAGCGTTTCGCGTCTCCACGACTGAAAGAGGAGATGGTGGTCGCCATTGAACCCTTTACTACGTACAGTCAAAATCCGAACGTGGAGAATTTAAAATCAGGTCATATTTTTGGGTTTGTCCCCTCACAAAATCCCAGTAATTCCAAACTCCGTAATCTTTTCAGTCAAATGAAGGTCAAGTTTGCTCAACTTCCCTTTGCTTCGCGCTGGATGACAGAGTTTGTTGAGCCAAAACAAGTTACCATCACCCTTGAAACCTTTCGAAAAGAGGGGTGTATACATAATTTTCCAGTCTTGGGTTTACGAGATGGGAGTTTTGTGGCACAAGCTGAACACACAATTATTGTTGAAAAAACAGGATGCACCATAACAACAAGACGCCCAAATGAATGAGGAGAAATTTCACATGGAATACATTGACGTGTTGCGACAACTTATCGCGTTCCCCACAGTGAATAATCCCCCACAACACATTCGACCCACACGCGACTGTGCCGATTACATTAATGATCAAATGACAGGATTAGGATTGAATTCACAGGTGCTAGAACAAAATGGCTTTTTCTCGGTGTTAGGAACCGTCGGAGAAGGTCATCCAGTGACTCTCTTTTTAGCACATTTTGATGTAGTTCCAATTGGCCCTGGGTGGCATACAGATCCGTTTGAGTTGACGGTCCAAGAAGGAATGGGTTACGGACGAGGAACAGCCGACGATAAGGGTAATACGGTCGCGTTACTACTCACTGCTGAAACAATCTCAAACCTGAAATTACCAGGAACTGTAGCCTTCGCCATGACCGGTGATGAAGAAATCGGAGGGTTAAACGGAGCCACTATTGTCCGAGAAACCCTGGAAAAACAAGACTTCTTTCCAGATTACCTTATCACTGCTGATGGAGTGGGAATGCAAATCGTTACACGGCGCCGTAATACGATAGGTATTACAATATCCGTTCCTCAAAAACCAAAAGAACTACAAGGATCCGAAGAGAACCATCGGTTTACCACCGAATATCATGGACGTCAATCACGTCATTCCGCCTATTTCATTCCAGGAGTCGATCAACATGCACTTCTCATGGCGTCCAGTTTTCTTCTCCACAACCCGCATATCACCATGAGTCAATTTTCTGGCAGCTTTGTGAAAACCAATGTTGTACCAGATTGGTTTGAAATAAACGGAATCAATACTCTCGAAAATAAGAAGCAAGCTAACAGAAACGGTGACGAAAATCTTACAAGATTACTTCGCACTCTTCTCCCCCTCTCTCGGATTCATTTTACAACAAAACCCAGTGATTACGGAATAACACTTTGCCCAAACCTGCTTTATGAAAAGAATGGGCAATGGGAAGTTTTCTTTGACGGTCGCGCAATGACAACAGACGCGAAAACCGTTGAAACCGCCGTTGAAGCCGTGCTCACAGAGAAATTACGAGACATCAAATATCAATCGACAATACGAATGGGTAAAGCTTTCATGAACACAGCATCCGATTCACGACTTGTTAAAACAGCACAAAAAATAGCATCTCAACTCGCTCTTGAGACACAGCTGATTGAATTGGGCGGTGCCAGTGATACCCGTCACTTCACAGATAGACCAGTGGAAGCGATCGATTTTGGCCCAATAGGTTTTGGCGTTCATGGATCAAATGAACATGTCCTTCTTGAATCCATTCCCAGTACTGCCCAATTTTACTCCGAATTAGTCAAAGCGTTGCATGAATCCCGTGAGGATTAAGGTGCCCGTTCAGGACCTGGAATGCGCGTAACTGGGGGAGCGGGAGTTTTCACAAGTGTTTCATTTATCGTCAGATATCCCATTGAGGCAAAGATACGAATGGTGGCTATAATCAATATCATCGTAATTACTACAGTCCCATAGGGACTGGTAAGAACAAGAAAATCAAGTATAAACCCAGAGATCATTGCGGCAGAAAACGCACTAACACCTGTAACTAAGTTAAACAATGCAACAACCGTTCCCCGATGGATTTTGGGGGCAGAATCCAACAACCAAGCTGTGCTACTCACTATGAAGAGACCTGTAAGGAATCCTCCGGCAATATTACTGGGTATAAGAAACCAAATGTTTCCAGTTATCGCTGCTATCGAGTGAAAAACGGGAGCAAGGAAAATTAGAGCGCGACTGACGAAGAGGGCTGGTTTTCTTCCAAACCGATCAGTGAAGGCTCCACCGGTAAGTTGGGCAATTCCGGAGCTTATACTGAATATGGCAGTGAAAACACCAATGAAAAATAAGTCGACATGTAGAATTCCCCTGGTAATGATGGGAAATAGTGGCCAAGCCCCGCCCATGGCAGCAAAAAATATGGCATTAACCGCAAGGAAGTGGACAAACCGGGGTGTTCCCTGAATTGATGCCTTAATTTGGAAAAGCCGTTGCCTTGAAGGCTGAATAGTCTCAACAAGGACTAATACAGAAATTAATGCAATTCCAATGGAGATGGCACCAACATACATTGGTACTTGATATTGTGTAATACCCGTCAAACCAAGATTTGTTGCGAAATATCCAACTAAGACAAGGGCAAAGGCAGAGGCAATTGTACCAATGGCGGTGATTAATCCTACAAAACGTCCTCGACCCTTCATTGTCGTGAGATCACCGAGTAATCCATTCCAAGCTGGAATTGATGCACTTCCAATAATTGTTGGAACGAGTAATAATGCAATGAGTTGTACAGCATTCTGAGCCAGAGGGATTAGAGCGGCTGTAATTCCAATGGCTAAGAGTCCAAGGAACAGGAGAGGACGTCGTCCAAAACGGTCAGTTAAGCTGCCCCAAGCCCACTGCATAGATGAGTTCCCAAGTGTTTGTACACCCGTTACCATGCTCTGTTGAACACCTGTCGCACCCAAATCAACTGCAAGTGCACCAGTGTAAGCCCAGAGTAAGTTTGCACCAATTTGCCAAGACGACCAGAGCGTGGCTACACGAACTCGTTGCTGGTTCAAAGGCTCTTCTTGAATAGGCTCGTCGTCTGGCATGAATCATCGCCTTAGGCTGGGGGAGAGGAAGCCATCTTGTCTTAGAGTAGAAAAAGCTTGTTCAACCACATACATTCTAAAGTTCTAGACACCTGAGTTCCTTGTGTGTTCAGGGAGGTTGAATGCAGATGTGTGCAGAATTTTTCGATAAGATTACTACAGCTGTGAAAACCCATGAGCATTGGCGAAGCAAGTGCCTAAATTTGATTCCAGCTGAAAATCTTACTAGCCCTCAAGTCCGGGCTTTATTGGGATCCGACTTCGGACATCGGTATGCTTGGGATGAACCCTGGTATGGAGGACAAAAATACTCAATTCAAATTGAAAAATATGCAGTAGAAGCTGCGAAGCGGCTCTTTGATGCAGAATATGCGAATGTTCGACCACTTTCAGGGCACCTCTCGTTGATGTCAGTGATAATGGGATTGTGTCAACCAAATGACGCTGTCCTTATTTCGCATTTCGAAAACGGTGGCTACCCCTTAAATCTCCAAGCGCGGTTTCCTCTCGACATCCATTACATCCCCTACCAAGCGGATAAGTACACAATGGACGTAACCAAGACACGCGAGCTTATCAAAAACACAAATCCAAAGATCGTTATTCTCGGAGCCAGCATTTTCTTGCAACCTCACCCAGTGAAGGAATTAGCAAAAACCACACAGGATACTGGAGCAGTGCTAGTTTTTGATGGATCCCATGTTTTAGGTCTAATTGCTGGTAAACAATTTCAGAACCCCTTCAAGGAGGGGGCTCAAATCCTTCTAGGAAGCACACACAAGACCTTCTTTGGACCACAAGGTGGTATTGTGCTTGTGAAAGATGATATGGAATTAGCAGAACAAATTGATTTAACGCTGCGACCGAATCCAGTTTTAGTTGATAATTATCATCTGAATCGAGTGGCAGCGCTTGCCCTTTCTTTAGCTGAACTACTCGCCTTTGGCGAGGACTATGCAAAACAAGTCGTCACTAATGCGAAAGAGTTAGCTCAGGTTCTACACAAGAATGGTATTTCAGTTACTGGTGATAAATGGGGTTTCACTTCGTCTCATCAAGTTCTCTTGAAAACAGCCAGCTTTGAGGAAGGAATTCAAATGCGTGATCAACTAGAAAAAGCGGACATTATTGCAGATGCAGGTGTGCGGTTAGGAACCCAAGAAGTTACCAGACGTGGGATGAAACAGGGCGAAATGGAAGAGATTGCAGGATTAATCACTCAGGTGCTTACAAAAGAAGAAAAGCCAGAGAAGGTCAAACAGGCCGTGCACTCTCTCGTTCAGCAGTTTGAATCAGTTCATTATGTCTTTGATGATTGAGTTGATTCACAATCCTTGTTCGTATTTTGGGTTTAGCGAAAATTTAGACCCAAAACGGGTTGCGCCACAAGCTTTTTGCGTATTCTTTTTGATAGTCTAGTGTTCCAATGGGGAATGCTCTATGCCAGATGAGATGCCGGAAGATATTTCAGACCCTGAAAAAAAATGGCGCTACCGGAAATACAATAATGAACAGACAGAGCCAGAGAAGCCTATAGAAACCACTCTAAAGCCAGAAGAACCACCAACAGAACCAGAAGAACTAGAGGAAATAGAAGAACTCGAGGAGCTAGAGCCGGCAGAAGTAATTGAGGACATGGAAGATATTGAGGAAGCCCCAGCAGAACCCGAAGAACCAGAGGCACCAGAAGCAATTGAGGACACGGAAGATATTGAGGAAGCCCCAGCAGAACCCGAAGAACTAGTAGAAACTCCTGAAATTGTGGAAGTTGAGGACACAGCTGAGCTCAGTGCACAAATTTCTGATCTAAACGAGCAAATAGCAGAGATAAAAAATGAGAAAGAAAACTTGACTCGCGAAATAGATAAGCTCGTTAAACAGGTTAAAGAGATTGATAGCGAGAAGGATGAGATTACTGAAAAAAATATAGAATTAGCTGAAGAATTACAACAAGCGAAAGAGACTGCGAAAAAGAAGACAAAGAAAATTGATGAATTAAACACCAAGCTATCTGACTCAGAAAAGCAAGTTTCAGACCTTGACAAGAAGCTAGAGAAACAAGAAAAGACAGCGAAGGAACGAGAGGAACACCTTCTTACTCAACTTGAAGCTATGGGAGAACGCCTTGAGAAGCAGCAGAAAGTCATCAAGAAAAGAGATGAGGAGCTTGTTGCCCTTCAAAAGGACATTCTCGTCAAAAAGGACGCTGCACAAGATGCCCAAGAAGAAGCCGATCAGCTTCGAACTGTAGGAATCGTGCAACGAGAAGCCGTACAAGACACCACAGTCTTACGTCGCCGAGTCACCGATTTGGAAGTCGAATTAGAGAAGTTAAAGAAAGCCCTTGAAAAGGATCCGAAATACCGAATCTACATGCTAGTACGTGAAACTGGGCAACGAACCCTTGAAGAGCTGAGTAAAATACTTGGAGTCGGCATCTTTGAAGCACGTCGTCGTGTTCAAGAATTGGTTCGCGCTGGATTGCTTGATCTAAAGGAAGAAAAAGTCACCCTCGCACGTCGGAAGTAACATCTCAAGGCGTTTATTCAACTTTTTAAAATCTGCAACCCTATCAGTACACAAATCATTTCCTCCAATCTATGAAAGGGAAGTGCGAGACAAATGATTCAGGTGTACTATATAAAAGATGGAGAATTTCGTAAGCTAGCCCGTAACGAGGATTTTCAGAAAATTTGGCGTGACCTCGAGTTCATTTGGATTAGCGCAGTTGATCCTACACCAGAAGAGGAAAGCCTTCTCGGTCTGTATCTCTCGGTTGATGCAAAAAGCCTGACACGAGTCTTTGAACAGTCTAACAGAGGGAGATACCATCGATTCTATGAATTTTCCGCGTTTCACTTCCCCATAATGGTTGCACAACCAGTTCAAGATGTCGAAACTGCATTAGTACTCCTTGGCGAACAGATGGTAGCGACCATCGGAAAAAATATCCCACCCGATGCAATCGGTGAAGTGGAAGACACCATTCGAAATCTTGTCTCAGTGGAGCAACAAGTGACACCTTCTTATGTGGCAGTTCGGATTATCCAAGAAATCATTGAACGCAATGTTATCATAATAAATAGCATCGTTCAGACGACTATGGAATTAGAGGAACTGTACGCTAACGTTGACATCAATACTCTGCTTAAAGAAATTCAACGCTTACGGCGTGGTCAAAACGAATTATATCAACATTTAACGGTGCAACGGCATTTCGTGGACATGATGCTTCAACATGTTCCTCGCCATTTGCACATAACAGATGAATTATCAACACTTATTAGCACAACTCTCTCTGAGTTAGAGCGACAACAACAAACTTTAGAACTCAATGCACGGAACCTCACAGACCTAGTTTCCCTTCATTCGATTCTATTAGCAAACAGGCTGAACCGCGTGATTGTAATATTAACAGCGATTACTGTGAGCGTCGCAGTCCCATCTCTGGTGGCGAATATCCTGGGGATGTATAACATCTTCTATCCAGATCCGTTGTTTTATTCTCCAGGAGGATTCCCCGTTTATACATTTCAAATTCAATTTCTGATATTAATTCCCGCGATTCTTATTCCATTACTCTGGGTGATTAGAAAAGGGTGGATTCAGATATCATCACCTGGGGAAGAGAAATAACTTAACAAACTAATCCCCTCATACGGTTACTCTAGAGTAATTTGAGGTTGGATTAGCGTTGGTTGATTCCCAGAAGATCATGCCTTTGAAGCAGATGGTTCAACAGTTCATTCCAGATAAGTGTCAGATATATTTGGAGGGGCTACTCGTCAATCGTCTGCCAATGGCCGCAGTTCATGAGATTATTCGTGCAAAGCGGACTGGGTTGCGAATAGTGAGCGCGCCGAATGGTTTAGCTGTGGACCAGCTTATAGGTGCCGGCATGGTAGCAGAAATTGAGTTTTATTTTCTTGGCTTTATGACGGAGAAAGGCTTTGCTTCAATGCAGAGATTCCGGTCTGCTGTAGAGAACGGAACTCTGCAAATCAAGGAGAGCATGGGTTATGCTATTTGTATGGGATTACGTGCTGGAGCCTTTGGAATCCCATTTATTCCCCTTCCTGATTTTCGCGGATCAGATTTGTTAACCATTCGAGAAGACTACGAAGTCATGTCATCCCCTTACAACCCTAAAGAAACAGTAATCACGGTTCCCGCATTACGTCCAGATGTCCTCATCCTTCATGCACATACAGCAGATCAAAGGGGTAACGTCGTTCTCGATGAGCCTTGGCCTAGTTTCACCTTGACGACAGCACAGGCTTGTAACCGCGTCTTGGTTACAGTTGAAGAGATTGTTGAGGAGGATTCACTGCAACCAAATCAGATTACTATCCCCCACTTTCTTGTTGATGCTGTCGTACACACACCATACGGTGCGGTGCCAACGGCTTTGAATCACCGTTATGAGATAGATGCGAGTCACATTGATTTTTATCAAGATGCAGCAAAAACTCAGGAAGGGTTTGATAGGTACTTGGATGAATACATCCTCGGTTGTAGCAATCATGAAGAATTCGTTGAGAAAGTGGGTCTGCCACCTTCCTGGGTTAAGAAATCAACAATACGAAAGACGAAGGAGGAGACCAAATGACAGATGTTGCCACCGATTTCACATATGATGAATTGATACTTACAACATTGGCCCGTCAACTTCAGGATGGCGACCGGGTATTCACAGGAGTTGCTAGCCCCATCCAAATGATGGCAGTGTTCCTTGCCAAAGCCACCCATGCCCCCAATTTGGTATACTTTACCATTTTGGGAACAGTAAATCCACATCCTGAAAAACTGCCTTTTTCCACGGGAAATCCGCATCTCTTTGACAACTGCGAAAATGCCATTACTTTTCCAGAAATCTTTGATCTAGCCAACCGGGGTCGGATGAATGTAGCATTTCTTGGTGGTACACAAATTGACCAGTATGGCAACCTTAACATGAGCATTATTGGGAAAGATTACAACCGTCCAAGAGTACGACTGCCTGGTGGAGCAGGTGGTCCGATAATGATTCGAAGTTTTCAAAGAATTATCACTTGGCGCCCAAGTCATAGTGTGAAAAATCTGGTTGCCCAAGTCCCGTTTGTCACTAGCCCGGGCTGGATTCCTGAAGCAAAAGGAACCCGAAATGGAGGACCGGATACAATCATCACCAACCTGTGTGTCTTTAAATTCAATCGACAGGAAGGAAGTATCCAACTGGCATCAATACATCTAGGTTCGAGTATTGATCTAATCAAGGATCAAACAGGATTCCCGTTCAAAATTCCTCGAAAAATCGCAACAACTCCATCTCCAACAGTGCGCGAAAAGGAGGTTATCTCTAAACTAGTTGACCCAGATGGAATTCGAAAATCCCTTCTCCAGCCACCACATTAACCTCACAGAAACACAGATGATACAAACGTTTATAAGAGATTTTTAGTACTGTCGCGGCTCGAGTGCGGGTAAGAAGAAGATTTCTCGATTAAAGAATGGTGAGACTCGTGAGTTTAACGGAAAAACAACATTATTTTGTTAACAGGCTCATCAAACGCCGCGGGTTTGAGATTTCAAAGAAAATCGAAGGAGAAAAAGAGGGAATTGTCGACCTTCATGCCAAATCTGTTGAGAAAAAACCTAAACAAACCCTCTTAGTGCGAATTATTCTTGATACCCCAACCGTTGGTGTCGAAATTCTTCGGAACACAATAAAGGAGCGGGATAATGGCGAATTTAGCCATGCAATTCTCATAGGTGGTGAACGCTACACCTATGCTGCCAGGCGTGAAGCCAAGGAAATGGACGTAGAATTACTCCACCGCCGGTTCCTTTCCATAGATCTTTTCATGCATGATCTTGTCCCCGAACATGACATCGTCGAAGAAAAAGAGATTCTTGAACTCGAGAAAGAATACGGAATCACACGTGAGCAGTTACCAAAAATCAAAGCGGGAGATCCCGCTGCAAAAGCCATTGGTGCCCGTCCTGGAGATGTCATTCTTATCAAACGAAAATCTGAAACAGCCGGGAAACACCAGGTGTACCGCTACTGTATCCCTTAATCCATCTTCATTTTCACAAGAAATTCCGAGAGCTCCTGTTCAGTTGGCAAGGCCGTCATGGCACCAATTTTTGTAATTACAAGAGAAGCAACTGCAGTTCCTTGTCTAACCGCTTCTCGAATATTCATTCCATTTACTAGCCCCACAATTAATCCAGCATTGAACCCATCCCCTGCTCCAGTCGTATCCACAACATTCACATCCAACGCCTTTTGAGAAAAATGGTCATATTTCCCCCTAGCGGTCTTGGTAGAAGTTTGGCTGCCATCAGCTCCACATTTGAGGCAAATTGTGTGTGGTCCCAGCTCATGTACACGGGATAGGGCATCATCTATTTGTTCTGTATCCATGATTAAAAGAAGCTCGTTTTGTGACGGCAGGAAAATATCAGTTTTAGCTAACACTTTATGCAAGATTTTTCGACACTCTTGAAGCCCCCCCGACCAAAGATCTAAACGGAAGTTTGGATCAAAAGTAATGATGGCACCGTTTTTCCGTGCGATTTCTATTGCGCGAAGTGTTGTCTGTCGACTCGGATTTCTTGTTAGGCTCACACCACCTACATGAAGATATTTGATTCTGGAAAGCCAATCTTGTGGCAAATCGTCTTCGGTAAGAAGAACATCTGCACAGGGATCACGGTAAAAAAGAAATTGGCGCTCACCAGTTGTTGATCGACTTACAAGCGCGAGTGCTGTTGGTGCTTCCTTGGTATCCACAATGCCCTCAATGTTGACGCCATTCTGTTTCAATGCGGTTTTTAGGAATGCTCCAAATGAGTCAGCACCCACTTTTCCGATAAAACCACATGTCACACCTAACCGACTAATTCCAACGGCAACGTTGGCAGGGGCACCTCCAGGATACTTTCGAAATGATGCTACTGAGTCGCGGGAACCCATTTCTTCAGCGATAAAATCAATTAACACCTCACCCAAACAAGCAACAAGTGGCACTTTATCTTCAGGATTAGACGCATTCATCAAACCCTTCTCTTGGTATGCTTCATTAAAAAGTGAATGTGGTATTATCAGCAGCGACGCGAATTTCACCATTAAAGTGTCGAGCGGCTCCGTCAATGAGGGTCTGTTGATCACGCGCACGAACACGGCTCGTGTGAATCAACACCAAGGTTTGAACACCCGCTTTGGCTGCATCTACACCTGCACCTTCGGGGCTCGAATGACCTTTACTATAAGCAAAGGTGTGAACAGCCGTAGGAAAGGTGCAATCATGGAAGAGCGCGCTTGCACCTTTTGCTAGCGCTAAGAGGGTTTTGCAGTTGGGGCGAGTGTCTGGAACAATTACGACTTTTTTCTTTCCCTGAATTATTCCGTAACCTGCAGCCATAGTGGTGTGACAAGCCGAAGCGGCCCACATCTCGGTGTTCGATTTCGGAAAAGAAATGAGATATTCAGGGTCATTAGGAGTATAGGTTTCAAAATCGACAAATTCAGGAACTCCCCGTGGATTGAAGAACCGGATGAACATTTGAATATGATAGAAAGCATTCACGGGGCAAAAAATCGTTAGTGGTTTTTTCCGTTTGATTCGTTTCATTCGCTCTAAAAGGGCTCCTAGAAACATTATGTGGTCAGTGTGGCGATGAGTGATGAAGATGTGACTCACGTCAAGGATATCTTTTCGAAATCCTAGGATACGCCGTGTTCCTGCGTCAATGAGGATACGATCACCGTTCCCAAGATTGATGAAAAAGCTAGACCAGCTTCCCTTTATAGTCGGTAAAAATGAGGAACTTCCTAAGACTTCAATTTGCAATGAGTGAATGCACATCCTCGTATGATGAAGAGCAGCTTCTAAGGGAACCTGTATATGTTAGACTTCTAAAAGGTTAAGGAGCTTCAGTTTCGGGTTCTGTATTACTTTCTTCGAATTCAGGCGTTTCAATGAGAGGAGCGGTCATCTTTTCCTCCAATTGAGCAATCACGTATAGTATGACACCTTGAAGCCATCGAAGTTCTGCAACTGTATTGCAGATAGCAATGAATCCGAATGCACCAGGTGTTTCTTTAAACCGTATTTGCCCAACTGAAGTAGCGTCTGTACGAAGAAGAATAATTTCTGGTGAAATTGGTGTGAAGCGTGCGACAATCTGTCGCTGCGCATCTCGAAGCAGAACCACTTGAGGAGAAGTAGCTTGACGGATGGAAAGAGTTACTTATCCATCCGCGATTATCGAATA
>JBHLQC010000007.1:0-33855 GCA_048885185.1 Candidatus Odinarchaeota archaeon
TGCACACACCATTGGATGAACTTCGTCGGAAGGGTTACTTCACTGTTGAACTGCTTCGAATCCTAATCGATGCCTAAGCATCTGCTTACAGAATCAGCCATCGAGCAACAGCTCTTGTAAGTGCCGTTGCCTGATCGTCACATTCAATTTTTAATAGTGATACATATGGTGTCTTAGGAAAATCAAGGCTCAGTGTTTTTCTGATGTGGACTATTCTAATTATTACCGGAATCTTTTTTGGCTGTGAACCAGAGATCGGCATGTTTGTCAGGTATAGCGTTTGTTGAGGAAACTCACTGAGACCCATCTTCTCAATGAGGTCTTGAATACTTTGAACTGCTTTTTCTTCTGGGGCAATCACAAGGCCAGGAAGTTCAAGCTCTCCCTCCTCATTTTCTTTGACAAGCATTTTCTTATTTTTAACGACAATTGCCATAGCCGCTGCAAGGAGAGGAGTAGCAGGCACTTTCCACACTTACCTTATCTGTTTATGGTTAGTATCAGTTAACTAGGAGAAGTAATGAGTTTTTAATACTCCTCTTGAGTTCAAGGTATTTGGTTGATTTGTTGGTGTTCATGTGACTGAGCCATCCTCCCCTTCACGAATGAAACGGATACTTCATACCCTTCATCTGCTCATTAGTCACCACGAACCACCATATATGAATCGAACTTGGAGTATCTCTTTCCGGGGTCGCACGCTTCATATTTGTACTCGGTGTTCAGCGCTCTTGGTGGGTATCGTCGCTGGGCTTTTCATCCATCTGTACATTCTCCAAATTCCCATGAATCCTCTCACTTTCTTTGGTGCGTTTCTTCTCAGTATTCCCGCAGTAATAGACTGGTCGACCCAAACACTCGAACTCCGAGAAAGCCTCAATTTCATCCGAGCCATCACTGGTTTCCTATTGGGATATGCGGTGGGCTTGGTTCTAGCCTCTAACGACGTCATTTACTGGATTCTCGTCGCTATACTCTATAGTGGGTATACAATCATTTTAGGTTCTCTTGCTCCCCGACTCATCGAAAGACGTGAAAAGCGCGAATCACCCCCGCAAGACATTCCACCTCTCCTTCCACCGGCAACCTCCCCTCAAAGGGCTACGCATGATAGGCGTGACGAAGAGGGGAATAGAGATGGTCATTCTTAACCATATTATGACATTTTCACTTATCGATTAGTGACTCTTAGCCTATATATCACTACTACAATATTTTCTTCAACTAATGAAGCAAAAATCATCGACAACCGGCAAAAGTCAAATCGTTCATCGCGCTTACAAGACTGAATTGAAATTAAATAATCGACAGCGAACTCTTTGCTACAAACATGCAGGTTGTGCCCGGTTTGCTTTCTACTGGGGGTTACAAAGAAAGATTGAGGAGTATGCGCGGACAGGCAAGTCTCCTAGCTCAATGGATCTGCATCGAGAACTCAATAAACGCAAGAAGACTGAATTTCCTTGGATGTACGAAGTGTCGAAATGTGCACCTCAAGAAGCTCTAAGAAATCTTGACAACGCGTTTCGTCATTTTTTTAATCGTTTAAAAAGAGGTGAGAAGCCTGGTTTTCCTAAGTTCAAATCACGGAAAAGGGGAGTAAGATCTTTCCGTTTAACAGGAGTTATTCGTGTATTCAACGATTCAATACAATTACCCCGCCTTGGGGTATTTGCGGCTGTCGCCGTGAGTTCTACGGAGACATTAAACGCCTGGCATGAGGCGGGAGGTTACAGCCTCCGGGCAGTGCCCGTCAATGATGCAGGAACCGAACATAGAATCAGTTCTTGTAAGTTTCGGGGAACGGAGTCTTTATAAGGTGCATTCCTGTGGATAGGGCATCACTCTCCTGGCTGGAGGGACCTAGACACAATGTCTGAAGCAAAGTCTGAAACCACGGATGAAAAAACTTTCATCACTATTGATGCAATAGATTTAGTTAAACACGGGTCTGAACTTGGAGCTGCACTTGTTAACTTCCTCGGAGAAAAACTCGACAAGGATGTTCAGGTGTCTTTGGCTGAGAATGAAATCTATGTTCGTAGTGATAAACCAGCTCACCCTTCAAAGACTCAACTTCGCGTTTACTTGAAGCGCTTCCTCCACCTGAACGCGTTACGAGAGGATCTAAAACTCATTTCTCCTGGCAAAGATAAGTTTGCTATCATCGAGTACGTGACAGTTGTATATGTTGAAGAATAGAACCTCCTTGGCAACTATTTCAGCATCTACATGATTTTTTCCCGAAATATTCGAAGTAGTTACTCTCTTTTGCCACAAGGTTTAAGAGTACAAAGCCGACTAAAACCTCGTATAACCGATTTGGCGGAGATAGGACGCTGGGGCAAATGGAACTCCCTCCTATCCCAATATTTCCATCTCCCCTCCTCCTCGCAAAAATTATGCTTTTCCAAACCCCAGGTCCCTCCATCGCCTTCACAAACATGTTCACCGCGCGGATATCCAGATCTTGCTAAGGGGTGTCATTGTTTTGTAGAGGGAGCTAAGGACTAAATAGCTTAGACCTTAAGGCTTAAGACTATTCATTCAGGCGCTTAACTAGCGGGGTCACTTAATGCGGCATTTGAAGATCCTAGTAATTGGTCATCAAGGCGTTGGGAAAACGACCCTCATTAAGAGTGTTACAAAGAACACGATTTCCACTGATGTCAATGGTCGTACGGTTTGCCTTGATTTTGGTACACTTGAATATCGTGACCTCAAAGCCCATCTTTTTGGGAGTCCCGGTATGCGACAGTTCAATCTGGTCAGAAAGGCGTTGTCTTCTGGTTCAGATGGAGTCATTTTAGTCGTTGACAGCACTGACCCTGTATCCATTCGCGAGGGCGAAAGGTATCTCCGCGAGCTCTTTGGCGTTAATCCTCCTCCCTTAGTGGTTGCCGCCAATAAGCAAGATTTACCTGGGGCAATTCATCCGAAAAAAATTGAAAATATCCTCAATGTTCCAGCTCCCGTATTTCCCACACAGGCTCATCGTGGCATTGGCCTTGACCCTCTTATCATCAATTTCATTCGATACCTCGGTGAGATCGGCAAAGGCTTGAATCTCCCTACGCTTGCAGAAAAAGCATAATCAAACGGTAAACTAAGAATACAACAAGGTCCATTTCCTTTCTTACGGAATTTGCACAATGCTTTTTAACGAGAGATTATCTGTTGCTTCCATCCGGAGGATAGTCCAATGGTCGAAGAGTTAACCGATGACACGATTGAAGATTTCCTCAAACAACACGAGGTTGTCATCCTCGACATCTACACCGTTTGGTGTGGACCCTGTAAGATGCAAACAGCGATTCTTGATGATTTAGGGAAAAGATTGGATGCAAAGCGTGTTGTAATCGCTAAGATTGATGCGGATCAAGCTCCAATAACCTCGCAAAAATATCAGATTCGTGCCATACCAACCTTAATTCTGTTCAAGGATGGAAATCCAGTTAAAACGCATGTTGGAGTCTGGCCACGGGAAGAAATCGAAAACGAACTCGCTGCGATACTTTAGGATCCTGAATTCTATACGGTTCAATCCAGTCCAGTCTGGCTTGATCATATCCATCAGGCAGATAGCAAAACAGCTAATCACTCTATTCCAATCTACTTGACATCACATTTCCTTGAAAGTGACGTTTGGAAAGAAGAGCTAACCTCTAGAAGAAGAACGTCCGCCTTTTCGGCTTGTCCTCATCATCTTCAGTTGCTTCAGCTGCTGCAGGCTCTGTTGGAGTCGCTGCCACTGGTGTAGGTTCAGGTACAGCGGCTGGTTCCGGAGTTGGTTCTGGTTCAGGAGCTGGCTCAGGTGTTGGTTCGAAAGTTGGTGCCGGTTCAGCTGGAACTTCAAATTCAGGAGCTGGTTCGAAACTTGGTGCTGGTTCTGGTTCAATTTCAAGTGGAAGTTCAGGTTCAAGTGTTGGTTCTAGTTCCGGAGTTGCTGGCTCTTCAGGTGCAAGAAACACATCGGGGGCAGGTGGGGTTTCGATGGGTTCAGGTTCCGGAATAGGTTCAGGTTCAGGGATAAGTTCAGGTATTGGCTCTGGAACTTCCGCAGGTTCGGGAACCGGAGGAACAGGCGGAGGTGTAGCTTCTGGCTCAGGCTCAGGAATAGGTTCTGGCTCGGGTTCAGGTTCAAGAGTGGGTTCGAACTCAGGGAGAGGCTCGGGTTCAAGTTCGGTTTCAGGCTGAGATTCTATTTCTTGGAGACCTGGAAGGATATCTTCAACAGCAGCCTCCTCTTCGCCGAAGGTAACACCAAGAATTTCCTTAAGGCACGGTGCACATTTCTGGCGCACGGCTTCAAGGGCTTCAGTAACGAAAGTTTCGATTGTGCGATCCTCGCTGGGGTTCTTTTCTTTCCAGAATAGGAACGTTTGTGTCATACGGAGAGCATCACGTACGCCGTTCCAATACATTTGTCCAAATTCTTCCTGTGACATTTTGTAGTTACACCTTTCCCACAAATATGGAAGCGTAATAACTTCTCTGCACTTTTGTGCGGTATTAAACCACTCGCACGTATTGCTTAAAATGTTTCGTCACCCTAGCACCCTTAGTATGCCCTTTTTGAGAAAGGCATAAAGCAGGAAATGGCTCCAACAGGCTGTGGTTAGATGTTCAATTCCGTCCTTGGTGTTGGTCTTAAATGGTAAAATCGATACTCGATGATGTTATGACGGTGTCCCTCCGACGAGGAATACTCTACCCTAGTGCAGAAATTTACGGGGGGCTTGCTGGCTTTTATGATTTCGGCCCAATAGGAGCGCGAATTCGAAACAATCTCATTGCTCTTTGGAGGAATCGTTTTATTGAGCGCAGAGACATCGTCTATGAGATAAGTGGAAATACACTTCTGCCTAGCCCCGTTTTCAAAGCTTCAGGTCATCTTGACCACTTCACCGATCCATCTGCTGAATGCCAAAAGGGTCACGTTAGTCGCATCGATCAGTTAATTGAGGAAAAATTACAAATTCAAGCCGAAGGGAAATCCAATAAAGAACTGGAAGAAATTATCGATCAAAATAAAATTCGTTGCCCTGTGTGTGGCGACCCTCTCGGTGATGTAAAGAGTTTTGGACTGATGTTTGGGACCAACGTGGGGGGCGAACGGCGACAAGCGTTTCTTCGACCTGAAACAGCCCAAAATATTTTTCTCGGGTTTAAACGCATTCAAACTGCAACCAGAGCGAAATTACCATTTGGTGTTGCTCAAATTGGGCGGTCTTATCGTAATGAAATCTCTCCTCGTCAAAGTATCGTCCGTGTTCGTGAATTTAGCCAAATGGAAATTGAATACTTTGTTGATCCTAACCAAATGAATGAATGTCCCTTTTTTGAAGAACTATCAGAAGTCAAATTGAACCTGGTGACTCAGGAAGAGCAAGAAAAAGCGGCTAAGAAAAAGAGCACTGATTATTCATCAATCCAAATTACAGTCAAAGACGCTTATGAGAAGAAGTATGTCCCCAATCAATGGATGGCCTGTACTCTTGGAGACGAAGTCGTTTTTTTCCAAAAACTGGGCATTCCTGAGAACGCTGTTCGGTTCCGGCATATGCGTCCAGAAGAAACACCTCACTATAGTGGTGGCAACTTTGATTTGGAAATTCTATTCAGCTTTGGATGGAAAGAAGTCATCGGTAACGCCTATCGTCAAGATCATGATCTCCAGTCTCACATAAAGGGAAGCAAAAAAGACCTCAGCCTGGAATTTGAAGGTAAAAAGATAATCCCCCATGTTATTGAACCCTCATTTGGCATTGACCGAATAATCTATGCGATTTTAGAACACACCTATCGCCCAAAGAACAAAAGTCGGGGATGGTCCTGGTTCCAATTCCCGGTCGACCTCGCACCGTATCAAGCTGTAATCCTACCATTATTGAATCGCCCAGAAATCGAGGAACCGGCAAAGCATTTATACCAACAATGTAAACTCCAAGGCCACTCTATCCTTTATGATGACCGTGGACGAATTGGACGACGCTACGCCCGGGCTGATGAAATTGGAATTCCTAAAGCGGTCACCATTGATCCACAGACTTTAGATGACCAAACAGCTACTATCCGTGACCGGGATACAGCCCAACAGACTCGTCATCTTCTTAGTGAGATTCCAATCTTACTTAAACCGTGAGTGCAAAAAATCGTGGTTTCATCTCAAATCACTTCATAACGTATCCTTTTATTTCGTCTTCAATACCTTTAGTAAATCATTTGATTTTCTCCTATGGTTCAATGAAGCTTAGGTTAGGTTGGATGTAATGGCAAACCAACTTTCTTTACAGGAACGATTGAAGATTTATTGGCGAATAACAGAACTCGGATCCCTTACCCGGCGTTATTTAGTAATTGGAGCCTTCGATGGTGCCCTCACCATTGTAGCCATTGTATTGGCTGCCCTTGCTGCAGCAGTTCTACTAGGTGCGGTGATGACGCTTGATCAAGTGATTCTTTTGGTTCGAGCTAGTTTAAGTGCTGGAGTGGGTCTAGCGATTTCTAGTAGCTGGGGTGCCTATGAAGCGGAACGTGTTGAGCGGAAAAAAGAGATCCAACACCTAGAACAGCACATGCAACGACCTATGGATGGGTGCATTGTAGAATCTGCCGTAAAGTTTGCTACAGGGTGGGCTTCCATTGTTCACGGTATTTCACCTCTTCCTGCTGCAATTCTTCCACTACTTCCTCTCGTTTTATTCCCCGCAGATTTTATCATGGCTGCAACGATTTCGGTAATCATCACAATGGGTTTCCTCTTTTTCTTGGGTGTGTGGATGGGTCGAATTGCTAAAACCAATATGGTCTTTGGAGGTCTTCGGATGGTGATAATTGGTCTTATCACCGCTCTCATTTGTGTGCTCATTGGTGCCCATTGATTGTGAACCAGAGATATCACTTGGACTCCAATTGACTTTTGATAGCTGAGCGAAGAAGCTCATTTACAAGTTTGCCATCGGCTCGACCGCGAACTTCCTTCATGACCATTCCCATCAGAGGTCCCATCACTCGGTCTCCTCGCTCTGAAATCATCTTACTATTCTCTTTCACGATTTTATCAACAATCGCCTTGAGTTCCTCCTTTGAAATAGCACCTAATCCTAGGTTTTCAACGGCTTCTTCAACCGCAGCTTGTGGATTCTTTGCTAACCATGTCAAAATGTCAGGAATGGCCTCTTTTGCAAACCTGTTTTCTGCAAGATGGTCAAATATGAGAATAATTTGGTCTTCAGGAATGTCGTCCACAGCAACTCCCTCTCGTTCCAGATTTCGCCAAGTTGTTTCAAGAGACGCTGCAACCGTAACCGCTAGCTGAGGATGACTTCTTGTAATCTGCTCAAATAGGTCAATCCGAAGCGAACGTATCATAATTTGAGCAAGTTCATCACTCAAGTGAAACTCTTTCTTAAATTTCTGTACCTTTTCCTCAGGTAACTCAGGCAATGCTTGTTGTATTCGGTTCAGGCGCTCTTGTGTTATCGTAACTGGAGCTACATCAGTTTCTGGGTACATACGAGCTGCACCAGGACGTGGACGTGAATAACGGGTTGTCCCATCACCCAGAGGACCTCGAGTCTCTGCAGGTACTTTCTTCAAAGCTTCTCGAGTACGATCTGCAACAGCATTCAACGCATCCGTGGCTTCTTGTTTGGGTGCAGCTACGATGATTATGGCATCGGACTGAGTTGTCTTAAGATGTTTATGGAGCCGTTTTACATCTTCAGCAGTTATTCCATAATTGGGTAATTCATCGGTATGAAACAACCCTTTCACTCCTCCCCAAAACTGAGCATAATCAGCCAACTCGCTTCCAAAGCGTCGACCTGGCTGTAGTTCCCTGCCAACAAGCCCTGCGAATCCGGGGAGAATGAGAGCGAACACGCCCTCATTACGCTTCAAAGCTCCTTTGATGACTTTGCTAGTACTGGTCTTGAATAACGGGGTTACATTATGAATTTCTTTCTTAATTTGTCCTACCCGCACTCCACGTTTCTTCAATTCTCCACGGAGTTTGAGGAGCTCAACTTGTCTTTGGACCTCATATTGCACTACTTGTCCAATGAGATTGAGTTTCTGAACTCCCTTGATTTCAATAATCGCTCCGCCTTTAATCGACACATTAATGTCTTGACGGATAGTTCCCAGACCTCTTTTCACCTTGCCCGTGACACGGAAAATCTGGCCAATTCGTAGGGCAGTAGCTTGTACTTGTTCAGGTGTCTTCATGACCGGGGCAGTGGCAACTTCAATAAGGGGTATTCCCAGCCGATCCAATCGCCAATAGGTGTTGGTGCCGTTTTCTCGAATTTTTCGGGCTGCATCTTCTTCAACCCCGATTGTTTGAATAGGAACGGTGAATCCATTCACGTTTATGGCTCCGCCAAATGCCACCACAACACTTCGCTGGAATCCTGTGGTGTTACTACCATCGATAACAAGTTTTCGCATAACTTGGATTTCATCAACTGGCTGTGAATTCATGAGTAAGGCAATTTCTAGGGCAAAATCCACGGCTTCCTTGTCTAGTAGGTGGGGCGGTTCTTCATCCTGTTCAACAAGGCAGATGCTGTCATCATAGTTCTCATATACTTGAACACGCCCTTTGTGAAATTCAAACAGTGCCGCTGGGTCAATTTCACCTAATTCGCTTTGAGTAGGTCGTAACCGGCGGAGAAAGGTGAAATGTGGCTCATCTTCGCGAATCTGAGTAGGGCAATTGCAAAACAGTTTTGTTTTAGTGTCAAGTTGCTGGTGGACTTCAATCCCAATTAGCGCGCCGACTTTTTCATAATCAACTTTGGTCATTGATTCTTCATCTCTTCATACTGGCTCCGCTTGCTACACTCAGTTATCTCTCCAGCGACGTTGTGAAGCATTTGTGTTTGGACTTCTTTTAGGTCCCTAGTTTGAGCCAGTACCCACATGAGTTTGACATAAGCGGTTTCTGCTATCATATCCTCAGCAGGAATTACACCTCGTTGCACAAGCTCAACTCCTCTTCGATAAACACGCATTTGAACCCGACCCCATATGCATTGAGATGCCATGACCACAGGGATGGTTTCTGAGGTTGCTCGCTCAATTGCCTTTAGCAGGGTTTTAGGCGCGTGTCCTAACCCCGTTCCTTCAATGACAATTCCATGATAGCCTTGGTCGATTAGAGACTCAATTCGGTCTCCTGTCATTCCTGGTGTGGTTTTAATCAAGGCTACCTTTGGGTCGAATTTGGGTTTTAGTTGTACTTTCCGGTTGGGATCACGATGTTGGTATGTGGAATCTTCCACCAGCATCTGAACTTGTCCATTCTTAACTTCGCCAAGTAAATCGGTGTTAATTGTTTGGAATGCGTCTCGACGGCTTGTATGGCACTTTCGAACTTGTGTTCCTCGATGTAAGGCAATGCTTGTATCGTCAGGGTTGCGATGCATGGCTATTGTTACCTCAGCAAATGGGCCATGGACAGCTGCTGTGACAGCACCGGTTAGATTCAATGCTGCATCAGAGGATGGTCGATCGGACGAGCGTTGTGAGCCAGTTAAGATTACTGGGCTAGGTAAGTTTTGAAGGGCAAAACTGAGTGCTGCTGCAGTATATCCCATAGTATCAGTGCCATGTGCAATTACTACCCCGGATGAGTTTTCCAAGTGTTTTGCCGTTTGTTTTGCAATTGTGGTCCAATGGCTTGGAATTAAATCTTCACTAAAAACGCTGAACAGCACCTCTGCCCGGATATTCGCCAATTCACCGAGTTCTGGAACAACCGTATACAAATCATCAGCAGTTAACGCTGGATTCACGGCGCCAGTGTGATAATCGACACGACTGGCAATAGTTCCACCAGTACTAAGAATGCTAATCCAAGGTAATCCTTTCTTCACTTTGCGAACTACTGATGGAAGCTCGGGTTTTACCTTTCTCCCCTTGGTTAATCGAGTGAGTTGTTGGATATTATCAATATGAATTCCAATGTTATACCCGGTATCAAGTTTGATGACGATATGTTTGTCATCAGCACCGATTTCTGCACGAGGGATAACAATGCCCTCAAAGGTGTTCTGGGCTGTTTGAATTTGAATCTGGTCTCCGATTCTGATCTTTGCCTTTTGGAGGGTTTGTTCTGCTTCACCCAAATATCCTGCAGGTTCTTCAGATGCCATATCGATACACCGCTTGTAGGATGTTGTGACTCTATGCTTTTAGGACTTTGCCCAAGCCCATTTCGAGTCTCTTCACTCAGCTAGGTGAAAGATAATTTGGCATTCTGAATTTGGGGTTCGACTGGCTAGAAGATTCGTCGACGGAAACGATAGAGAATAAGAACAATAATCGCTATGATAATGATGATTACACCGATTTGAATGAGGAGGGTTTCACTGGCGAGGAGTCCACTGGTGATGGTGAGACTTTCAGTTGTTGAGGTGAATGTATACTGGTCTGAAAAGAAATCGACACCAATCACTCTTACCGCAGGGTATTCGTAACTCCCTTCTACTATTGCCATGACTGTGTAATCCAATGTTACGTTTTCCCCAGCTGATAAATCAAATATTGTTGTGGAAGCAGCTCCTCCTGTTAGTTGGACTATTCCATCTTCAATTGCCTGGAGATCATTGATAATGACCTGAGAGAACGGCACATCACCGGTGTTAATGACGGTGATTTCTACGGCAAGGATATCCCCACGACGAAGGAGATTGGTATTCATTTCCCGCGACACTACGAGCGCTGAAGTGGGTATTTGGAACCAGACGGTGTATTCAAAGTCTTGTGGATTAAGATTGAAGTCATACTCTTCGATTCCGATGGGGAAATAGGGAAAGGTTGCGTTCTCGAAGGTTTCAACAGGGAGCCCGTCAGTTATCATACGGTAAGAAGGGCCATCTACCGTAAAGGTTCCTGATCCATTGAGGGTTAGGGGATCAGTGCGACCCATTGCCCTACCAAGACTGAAAATGTAGGTATCACCATCAAGTTCTGTTGCACCAGGAATCCTATAGGTAAAAGTGATACGGGCATCTGACTCAGACCATTCAAAGTAAATGCGATATTCTGATAATAGCGTAGCAATCCCGGTTGCATTGAATCCATTGATCAGGTATCCAGTTGCGTTATCCACCTGATAGAAAGTGAGATTGAGAAACATTTCATGGGATGCAATTGCGTCATTAAACGTCCACAGTGTTTGGTTTTCGTACTCAGTAAAGTTGAAGCTACTAAATGAGGGCCAGTCGTCCAAAGGAACATAGTTTATAGCAGTATAATTCAGGAAGTCTGTTACTTCTGCAGCCGTGGTTTCATTGTCTAATGGAAATGCCGTGATAGTAACATTTCCAGGATTTCCATTCCAAATTCCACCTTCAATCGAACCAGATTGTGTCCAGTTTAGGAGCGGATTGAAGGGTGATTGATCCACGGTCCGTGGTTCTCCTGACCACGAAATCACAGCGGTGTCATTATAGAAATACTCTGACTCCAGTGATACACTAACCCAGTCAACAAGACCATTTGGAATAATTGGAGTTTTCGAGCTTGCTTCAAGAGTTGGTGGAGAACCAACTCCCCCGTTTATCATCATAAAGGCTGGTGCTATGGAGCTGATGAAGAGAACACCAAACAGGAACACCATTGAAATCATAGATAACTTACTAGTCACAATTGCACACCAACATGCGGTTGAAACCACCTATCAGGTGGAACCCGAATGCTCGAAGGTTTTTAAAAGATTTTCTGGTAGGAGCATTTCTTAATAAACATCTCAATAACATGGGTCTTTGCATCAAGAAATGTGAAAAAGCGTGAAAAATTATTAAAAAATCTCTACGGTTTATCCGCCAGCAATAATAGGAAGCACAATCACACGTTGTCCTTCTTCGATGTCATCGTCCAGTAATGCTCGTTTGCCATCCACGAGTACAACAAAGTGTCTGTGAAGTAAACCCAATTCCTTTAAAAGCTCGCGAACCGTTTTGGATTTAGTTAGTCGAATCTCAGAAAAACCATTGCTCAATGCCATTTCAGTATAATCACTTTCGGATTCCATCGGTAACCACCCGCAACGCTAATCACCCCTCCCCTCATACAGATAAAAATATATCCAGCTCAAACTGCTATCAGGTCAAGTGTACCGAATTCCTTATTCACGCCAAATGGGCCCGTGGCCAAGCTGGATAAGGCACCGGCCCTCTAAGCCGGAAATCGAGGGTTCAAATCCCTCCGGGCCCGCCACTTCATCTTATTCACTCTTACCATAGTTTTTTCTTATGATTAAAGGATAGGGCTGGCAAATAACGGTGGAACTATGACTGCTGATCAATCCAATACTCGCCCTGTGATGCGACTCCGATTCTTGGTCCCTTATATTCTAATATTCATCTTTGTTCCCATTCTCACTTTCTTAATCGGTAGTTGGGTTGATCGATTTTTTAATATCCCTCCTTTTCCGCCATTTCCTTTCAACGTCTTCTTCGGAGTGGGGATAATGTTATCAGGGGCTGCAATTGGAATTAGGGCTACGCGACAATTACGCTATGCTGGAATGGGGTTACCGTGGGGCGCATTGGATGAAGAAGCCAAAACGAAATTCTTGGTAACCAATGGGATTTATTCTTACACTCGGAATCCAATCGTGTTTGGTTACATGTTATTACCACTGGGGATGGGCCTCCTTTTTCGTTCATTGGGGATGGCCATACTATTTCCTGCATTAATTTTGATTATCATGATAATCCGAATCAAAAAATGGGAAGAACCTGATTTGGAGAAACGCTTTGGTGAAAAATACCTTGAGTATAAGCACAAGACACCCTTTCTTTTTCCTCGAGTAAGACCTGTGATTGTTGGCTTCTTTACACGAAAGCGTACCAAACTAGAGCCTGAAGATTCATCTACTTCTTCTTGAATCGTTCTTGATACATTTTGATTGCAGTGAGAATGATCTGTTCAGCTGCAAGTGAATCTTTCCATTCTTTCACTTTCACCCACTTGTGTGGCTCGAGTTTCTTGTAGCTAACAAAAAAGTCCGCGATTTCGGCACGGAGATGATGTGCCATTGTCGAGATGTCCTTTACTTCATCGAACCGGGGATCATTTATTGGTACGGCGATGATTTTGTCATCTTCGCCTTTCTCGTCTTCCATAGTCAAAATTCCAATTGGTCGCGCCTCCATTATGCAGCCTGTAAACGTGGGTTTAGTTGTTAGCACTAAGACATCAAGTGGGTCTTCGTCTTCATACCATGATTGTGGAATAATGCCATAATCGCCAGGAAAATACAACGCTGAATAAAGGACTCGGTCTAATCGAAAAACTCCCAGTTCAATGTCGTATTCGTATTTGTTGCTGACACCATTGGGCACTTCGATAATAGCGTAGATCCGTTTGGGTGGGTCAGGGCCTGGAGGCAAATCCCGCCAAAGATTCGTCATCGTTTTTACTCCTTTTTCAAGAACCTAGAACTTGAAGGGATTAGAGCTTTTTTGGTGTTTTCTTTGGGCTCTTGAAATCTAGAAATTTGTTATCTAGAACAATCTAAACCCGATTATTCATTTGTTAGGATAAAACCAACTTGGTTTTAGATTTCGTACTTAGTAAGACTACCCCCCTAGAAATGGGCAATTTATCTGATTGATTACTCTAAATCTCGGTGAAAGTAAGTTCACCAATCAGACTCAGATCAGCTAGATTATGGAACGTGATTTTCGAATTGGAAATTGCGTAATACATTGATTCGATGTATCCAGTTCTGCGAATGAACTGATCTCTAAATTCCCACCAGTCCTCTCGGAATGCATCAAGATCTTCGATGTGGGTAACGCGACCTTGGATAGCCAAGGAGGCATTGTCAGGATTCACTGAGAAAACATAAGCCCCCTGCCACGTAGTGTCTCCATGTATCCATGGATCTACATCGGTGTTATTTGCTAAATATTCACAAAGTCGGATGGGCATAGAAAGCAGGCCTTTTTCCAGATCAACGAGGATTGCTTTATGGTCTTCAAGTGCTTCTGATTCGGTTCCTCGTACTCCAAGGATTAGATTCGTGGTTTCTTGTGGATCAAAGGGATTTGTCGTGTTGAAAAGACTGATTTTCATACCCTGGTACCACCAAGTGTCACCTTGAATTTTCACATCCTTTCCGATTCCAAGTAAATGGTTGCTATCAAGTGGATGTAAGTAATTGGAGAATCCAGGTATCTTTAGTTCACCAAGGAGTTGCGGATTAGTAGGCTCTGTCAGATTGAAGACAAACAAAGGATCAACCTTATAGAATGTAACCAAAAAGCCCATCTTGCCAAGGAATCGTGTTGAGTAAATTTGCTCGTTTGGTGCTAACCCTTCTATTGACCCTACTATCTCAAGTTGCATGTTCAAAATGCTGAGTCCACTGACTTGTCTTGAGCTTTCATCATAATATGTAGTAAATACTCGAAGATGCTCTTCATATTCGTCCAAGGAAAATTGGTTTAGAAGATATCCTGGTACCGTTCCGGACGCAGCATAAACGACGGTATCTTCCATAATTTGTAATCGATGAATTGCTGTAACTGATCCGGCGAACCACAGATGGGTGGCCAAATACATGTTATTTTGTGAAACATAAACTGTGGCACCAGTGGCTCCCATCAAGAAGCATTTGACATCTGGAAAAGCTGCAGGCGCTGAAATATCTAAGGTGAGAATTGAGGTATAGTGGAAGGTATCAATCGTTTTTGGGTCATAGTAAATTTGGGATGCTGGAACACGCACGTTGATGATGGTTCCCCAAGTACCTGCGATTCCAACCTCTGGAATCCGTGTATTACCAAACGTATCTTCGGTAGGCGTCGCAGCAATTAGATAGATTTTATCTTGAATTAATCGGACTCCTATGAAATACCCTTCAAAAGTCACCCAGTTTATCCTTTGAGGATCGAAGGGGTTGGAGACATCGAAGACCTCGATTGATATCCCTTGACTGATTACAACTAGTCTATTTGAGCCATAAAGAAATAGACCAAGTGGAGAACCCATTGGGTTGATCCTGCCTGCAATTTCAGCCGACTCTGGGGGATAAGCCCGAATAATGATAACTTCATCATACACAACTGTATAGATGAAGGTTCCATTGGTTTTGACGATATCTAACTCGTCAACACCGGCTACTTGAATATTAGTGGTTGAATAGGCACCAGTAGGTCTTCCTAATCCTGAATCTGAAAAGGTTTCCATCGCAGGTGTACTACCCCAAAAGCCATAGCCGGGGATCCCGCGTGGTTGATGTGTTCGAAGATAAAAAAGCACTTCCCCGTGGCTTCCAAAATTCTGTAGTCCCTCTGCTGAAAAATATCTATGTTCTACATATAATGTCGTGAATACTGAAGTTGACAAAATTATCGCTATTAGTGTGAGAATCCGAAAGGATGGCAATCCACGCCTAGTTAAGCGAGTCAATACACGGGATGATCGAAACCTTTGTGAAACTGTCATGTACAACACTGAGTAATACATTGACCTTTAATCTAAAGATTAGAACACACTAAATGAAGGTGTTCAACGATTTAGAACGATTTTATCACCTCAAACATTGATAACGTTTATACCCCGCTCCCCTTCTCGTGCCTATAGGTCACAATTCAATCATCATTCAAGGAGGGTGCCAGCGTGTTTGAGATATTATCCACGAAAACTATTGCTCCCAACATTTTTGAATTCAAAGTCAAAGCACCTGAAATTGCTGCTAAAGCTTGTCCAGGTCAATTTCTCATCTACCGTCTGCATGATCGAGGCGAGCGTATCCCTCTCACCATGAAAAATTGGGACACTAGCAAAGGCTCCATCACTATTGTGTTCCAAGTCGTTGGAAAATCGACGCTGGAACTTTCCAAACTCCAACCCGGCGATAAAATCAAGGATATTCTAGGTCCACTGGGTACAGTTCCTTCTGTAAGAAAGTATGGCACCGTTATAGTAGTTGCAGGAGGATGTGGCGCTGCTCCTTCGCTTCCTCGAGCTCGGCAATTGAAAGAGGCGGGGAATTATCTTATCACAATTTTGGGTGCTCGACAAGAAGAGTTGCTGGTATGTGAACTTGAACTGAATCAAGTGAGTGATGAAATCTACATCACCACTGATGACGGATCCAAAGGTACCAAAGGCTTTGTAACCACTAAACTACAAGAACTACTCGAATCAAACCGTCAAATTGATTACGTCTATACTGTCGGTCCTCCCATCATGATGAAAAATGTCGCGGTCACAACCAAACCCTTTGGAGTGAAAACTGAATGCAGTTTAAATCCAATTATGGTTGATGGTACGGGAATGTGTGGGGCTTGTCGGGTCGAGATTGGAGGGCAAACAAAATTTGCCTGCGTCGATGGCCCAGAATTCGATGCCCACGAAGTGGACTTTAACCTTCTCATTAGACGTCTCGACACTTACAGAAGTCAAGAAGAACGTGCTTCCGAGCATTACAAGCAGATGTGTGCTCACGGCGAATCATAATTGAAAAACCAGCTCTTTCCAACATTAATCAACGCAATTTAGAAACCTTTTTTTCAGCGACTTTTCTTAGAATTTCACGAGGATAATTAATGGATTGGGCTTCCTTTGCCAAACGGCTAGCTATTACTTTGGTGATTTGCCTCTTCATTGCCTTGGTTGCTACGTTACTTGTTTTTCACGTTCTGACATTCTATTCATTTGGGTTTACCCTGCTTTTCATGAGCGTTATTCTAATCATCTTTGGCATTTGTTTACTCACTCCTTTCGTCGAAGCTACAGCTGCGTATCGGTATGCTGTCAATCCTCCCCATACTCGACACACGATGCGTCGCTTTCATAGCCGACGCCAAGAACAAGCCAAAAGCAGTATTGTGATTCTAGCTGCAGGTGGAGTTCTTCTCGGCATATCTCTAGTATGTTTGGCTCTAATGATTCTCTTGCCAATATAGATTAGAGCTTAGTGCGGTTAACTGGATTCTATCGGCGTAAAAATTGCAAGGGGAATGTGTTTTTAACCTAAAACCTTTCATGGATATTCTATCGGGTGAAGCCTCCAAATGGTAACGAAAGACAAAATCCTTGAGGTTCTAGAAGGTGTTCGAGGGCAATTCGAGGACCCCGCTAGTAAATCCAAATTCAAAGGATTTGATAGAACACTTCAGTTCCTATTCACCGATCTTGGAACGAGCTTCTACACACGGATTCATGATGAAACTATGGATCCCTTCACAGAGGGTGAGTTGGAAAAACCGAATCTTTTAGTCACAACCGACAGTGAAACACTGATTGGAATCATGGAGGGGGGGCTCAGTCCGCTGGACGCTTATTCTGTTGGAAAACTAAAAGCAAAAGGGAGCATGTCAGATCTCCTGAAACTTCAAATCTTGATGTAAAAGTATAACATAAAGGACGAAGGGGAATGCGGATTCTAATCACAGCATCCTTTCACGAAGAAGGGCTGAAACTTCTTCGCCAGCACGCGACTGTCATTCATGAAGACTGGCGAAACACAGGGCGATTACTATGGGGTGAAGAGCTTTTAGACAAGCTGAAGGAAGAAGAAGCCGATGCTGCCATTGTTGAAGCTGACGCCGCCACCAAGGAGGTCTTTGAAGGCATCTCCTTGAAATTTATCGGCTGTGCCCGTGATAGCCCCAAAGAAATCGATGTTGAAGCCGCTACTGCAAAATGCGTTCCGGTTTTCTATGCTCCTGGTCGCAATGCTGATTCCGTGGCTGACCTTACAATCCTCTTGATGCTTGCCCAGGCTCGAAAACTCATCCAAACGGATCGGCTCCTCAAATCTGGTGATGTCCAGATTGATGAAGCGGGTGAGTTTGCAAAACTTCATGAATCTCTCAAAGGGAATGAACTGGGTCGCAGTACTGTAGGCATTATCGGTTTGGGACAAATTGGTGCTCGTGTCGCAAAACGTCTACAAGGTTTCGGAACACGTGTGCTTTACTATGATCCTCACGTGGGTGAAGAGCAGGGGAATGAAGTGGGGGCTGAAAAAGTAGAACTCGAACCTTTGATGCGACAATCTGATTTTGTAACACTTCACACCCGTGCCACGCCAGAAACCTTTCGAATGATTGGAAAAGAACAGCTTTCTTGGATGAAACCCACAGCCCACCTAATTAACACTGCTCGATCTGCGATCATCGACGAAGATGCCCTTTTCGAAGCACTCCAAGAAGGAAGGCTTGCCGGAGCAGGGCTAGACGTATTCTCACGGGAACCCGTTGACTCAAATAACCGCTTCTTGGCATTGGATAATGTAACCGTCACACCTCATATTGGTGGCAATACAAGTGATGTGGTTTATCGGCAATCAATGATTTTGGCTACCGATATCGACCGGTTCTTAAAAGGCGAAACCCCCAAATACCTAGCAAACCCAGAAGTTCTCAAATCTCTGAAATGAGGGCCCAAAATGCCCCAACAACAACTGCTAACCATTGATTTTGGCACATCTGGAATCAAGTGCATGGTGTTTACTCCTCAGGGTAAGTCAATCGCAAAACGATTCATGCCAATACAATACGTTGATTCTGAGGGTCTAATGGGTATTGGCAAGGAGTTCGACGCCACAGCCGCATGGAACACAATCTCAAAACTAATCCGGGAATGCCTCAAGGCAGCTAAATTATCACCAAAAGATATTGTAGCAGTCTCCGCCACTAGTCAACGTCATGGCGCAGTTTTCCTCGATAAGAAAGGGACGACCATTTATTCAGGACCCAACTTGGATGCGCGTGGTGTATTTGTTCAAGATCTTGTAACGAAAGGACTAGAAGGCGAATGTCCACCTACTGGTTGCTGGCCACCCCTTCTCTATTCTTTGTCTCGCCTTGTTTGGTATAAACAAAATAAACCAGACCTCTATGCCCAAATTCACAATGTACTTTCAATCAATGACTGGGTAATCTATCAGTTAACTGGAGAAGCTACTACTGATCCCTCACAAGCTTCGAATACTCAATTGATGGATATCATCAAATCACAGTGGTCGCCAGAAATTCTTGAGATGGCTGAAGTTTCAGACGCAATTCTTCCCCCAATTCATGAGCCAGGAAGTCTGGTTGGTAATATCACATCACAAGCAAGCAAAAAAACAGGATTATCAACGAAAACAGTTGTGGGTATAGGTGGAGCCGATACACAATGTGCCATGCTAGGCACCTTAACAACCCAACCTGGCGAAGTCTGCGTTGTTGGTGGTAACACGGCCCCAATCCAACTTATTTCTGACTCTCCCATCATTGATGAAAGTGGCAAGCTGTGGACTGGTCGATATCTGCTTCCTCAACGTTGGGTACTTGAGGCAAATACAGGAAAAGCAGGAGCCGTTCTAGCCTGGTTTGTCCAAAACATCGTTCAACCGCTTTCAGCAGACTTGAAGGATCCTCAAGAGGCTTATACAAAAGTTGAGCAACTAGCTGAAAAAGCTTCTATCGGATCCTTAGATACAATCGCGCAACTTGGACCCCAAATTATGGACGCTTCTGATATGGCGACTGTGCGTCCAGCATTATTTTTCTTCCCACAACCTGCAAATCCCATTGTCACTCCAATAACCATGAATGAGCTTGCTAGATCACTCTTTGAGAATATCTGCTTTGCAATGCGTGTTAACCTTGAACTACTCCAAAAGGTTTCTGAGATAACCTTTGAGTTTTGTACGGTTGCTGGAGGATTGACTCGGAGCCATTTATGGCAACAGATGCTAGCTAATGTTACTGGCTTAGAAATCCATCGAGGAAGCGAAGTGGAAGCATCAAGCCTTGGCGCAGCAATCTGTGCCACTACAGCCGCTAACCTGAACGATTCCCTCCTGGCATCCGCGGAGAAAATGGTGTCAAAGCAGCCACCTCTGAAACCACAGGAAGATAAACAAAAGAGATATGAAACGTATTTCTCTCGGTGGCAAGGCTTGTACGAGCAATCCGCTAAGCTATAAAGGCAAGATAACTAATGGAGGACGGATTGAAATGACACCCAAAGTTAATCAAGAAGCAAAACGCGAAGTGCTAGACGTTTGCCAAGAAATGCAGCGAGTTGCCCTTGTGATAGGCAGTTCAGGGAATGCTAGTTTTCGAATCCCTGATTCTGAAGCTATTGCAATAACACCAAGCAGTGTTGATTACGCCTGTATGGATACAAACGATGTGATGATTATCAATCTTGAAGGTGACATTATCGAAGGTGACCGAAATCCATCCACTGAGCACCCGCTCCACACAGCTATCTACAAAACTAGACCAGATGTTAATGCTATTGTGCACACTCATGGTATTTACGCCTCCGCTTTAGCCGTACTTCAAGAACCCCTCCCACCAATTATTGACGAATTTGTCATCAAACTTGGCGGACAGATAGAAGTCGCTAAGTATGGATTACCTGGTAGTGAAGAATTAGCCACGAACGTTGTCAAAGCCTTAGGACCCCGTAATGGTGTACTCTTAGCAAATCATGGCGGGGTCTGTGTTGGACCAACGATGGATGTAGCTTTACATAATGCACTCCTTCTTGAGCGTGTTGCTCAAATATACCTGCTAGCTTCTGCTGTGGATAAAAAGAAGATCAGCCTGCTTCCCGCTGAATCCATTGAAATGCAGCAGCAGATGTTTGAGATGATGAAACGCATCAAAAAGCGGTGACCATCATGCCCAATCCCAAGGGGTATATGGGTGAATTCCTTTTTGTTAACCTAACCAAAGGGATTGCAGACCGGAAACCATTAAACTGGGATTATGCCCGCGATTTCATTGGAGGCGCAGGTTACGCAGCACGACTACTATACAATCGATTGGCCGTGGAAACCCTTGATCCTTTTCATCCAAATAACGAAATTGCCATTTTCACAGGACCTCTCACAGCCACTGGTGCTCCTTGTACAGGACGTCATGCTATATGCACCAAATCCGCCCTCACGGGCATCTGGGGTGAATCCACTGGTGGCGGCTATTTTGGAGCCGAATTACGCCAAGCGGGATTGGATGGCATTCTTGTTACAGGAGCGTCAAAAACACCGGTGATGTTAAACATTCGAGACGACCTAGCGAAGATTGAATCAGCTGAACACCTTTGGGGAATGGACACCTTCGCAACTGAAGAATCCGTCAAGAAGGAAATCAATGATTCGAAGGTGCGTATCCTCTCCATCGGACCCGCAGGTGAAAAACTGGTTCGATTCGCAGCTATCATGAATGATAAAGGACGAGCGAGTGCCCGAGCTGGTGCTGGTGCAGTTTTTGGTGCTAAGAAATTAAAGGCAATTACTGTTCGAGGCTCACAGAAACCTGGATTAGCAGACCCTGAAACCTTTCGAGAACATGTGAAACTCGCGTTCCAGCTACTAGAGAATTTAGCTCCAATCCTGGGAGCAAAAGGCACCCTTTACGGTGCTGACATGTTGATGAATCTTTTCAATGATATGCCCGTCCGGTATTTCACTCAATCCTCCATGGATATTTCAAGAATTAACGCGAATGCTTTGGATGAATATCGATCAGGACAATTCCGTTGCCATTTATGTCCTATAGGCTGTGGCCCCGTGGTCACCATCAATACAGATGACGTCTCGCTACATGATGTTGCTGGTCCCGAATACGAAACAATTGGGGCTATGGGTACACTTTGTGAAGTAGACAATCTAGCCCTGTTGTGTCAAGCTAATCATCTTTGTAATCTGTATGGACTAGACACGATTTCCTGTGGGAGTGCTATAGCATTTAGTTTTGCTGCAAACGAACAAGGAATGCTCCCACAGAACCTAGTCAGCTCATTGAAACTAAATTTCGGTGAGGGGCAAACACTATTACAGCTCATTGAAATGATTGCTCGACGCGAAGGATTTGGCAATATTCTAGCTGAGGGAGTTAAACTCGCTGGAGAGAAATTAGGTATTCCTGAGCTAGCCATACATGTGAAAGGGCTAGAAGTCCCCATGCACGACCCCCGAGCCTTTTTTGGACTAGCAGTTTCTTATGCGGTTTCTCCAATTGGGGCCCATCACATGCAAGGTGATATCCATACTGTTGATATGGGTGTGGCGATTCCTGATTTTGACATCGAACCTGGAGATCGCCATGGGGATGAAGGGCGGGGAATCATTACTGCCAAATTGAGAAACTGGCGAACCATTTTCAATTCGTTAACTCTCTGTCAATTAGCCCTTCTAGAACCTTCACTCGTGGCAGAACTATATAATGCCGCAACTGGGTTCAATGTCACACCCAATCAACTACTCGAAATCGGTGAACGCACAATGAACCTAAAACGTGCGTTCAATATTCGCTGTGGTATAACAGCCAAGGACGACATACTACCTCCCGCCCTGTTCCAACCTCTAGCTAGTGGAACGAATGAAGGAAAAGCTCCAAACCTTCAAGCACAATTACGGGAATTTTACAAATTTAGTCAATGGGATCTAAAAACCGGGAAACCTACTCGAGAAGTATTACTCAAGCTCGGGTTAGAGGGCGTCGCAAACGACCTTTGGTAAACACTTTTTTCACCCAAAATGTGTACTGAATCAGCGGAACTCTTTAATTCTGGCATTTGTGCTCCCACGATGTTACCGTTGCGTTCATGAAGGGTTTGACATGGGTCCAAAACATGAAAAAAAATCACAGAAAAAAGGCGTACCACAACCTTGGTCAATCCCACCACCAAAAATGGCTGAACAGGATCCAAAAACGCGGATTAAGAATTTTGATGAAGTGAATTTAGGGTACACTGAAGAGCAAATCCTTCATGAAGCCGAACGCTGCATGGCATGCAAGAATCCCAAATGTGTTGCTGGTTGTCCGGTTGAAATTGATATCGATCGATTCTTAGACGCTGTACGCAATCAAGATTACCGTTCAGCCATTCGAATTATCAAAGAGAAAAATAGTCTACCAGCCATTTGTGGTCGAGTGTGTCCACAAGAAGTACAATGTCAACAGGAATGTATCCTCAGTAAAAAAGGACATCCCATTGAAATTGGACGTATTGAACGATACCTGGCTGACTGGGAACGAAAACAGGGCGTTGAAGCACCAAAACTTCCGAAGTCAACAGACCGTCGAATTGCCATCGTAGGTAGTGGACCCGCAGGTCTTACTGCGGCGGGAGATTTAGCATTACTTGGTCACCAAGTGACCGTCTTTGAAAGTCTACATGAACCCGGTGGGGTGCTGATCTATGGGATTCCTGAGTTCCGTCTGCCCAAGGCTGTTGTCAAAGCTGAAGTTGCCTATCTCAAACAACTTGGTGTTGAATTTCAGCTCAACGCATTCATCGGACAGTTATACTCACTCGAAGACCTCTTCACTCAAGGATTCGATGCCATTCTACTCGCCTCTGGTGCAGGCCTTCCAAGATTTCTCAATATTCCCGGAGTCAATCTTGTCGGTACTTACAGTAGTAACGAATTCCTCACACGAGTCAACCTCATGTGTGCCTACCAGTTTCCCGACTATGATACACCAATTATTCGAGGGAAAACCGTGGCTGTAATAGGAGGTGGCAACGCAGCCATGGACAGTGCCCGAACCGCCTTACGGCTTGGAGCCAAGAAAGTCTATATCGTCTATCGACGATCAGAAAATGAGATGCCTGTGCGACGTGAAGAATACCACCACGCCAAAGAGGAGGGCGTCACCTTCCAATTTCTTACCCAACCAATCGGACTCCTCGGCGACGATCAAGATCGAGTTACGACCATACAATGCATTCGTAACTGCTTGGGAGAACCTGATGAAAGTGGTCGTTGCCGCCCTGAAGCGATCGAGGGATCTGAGTTCGAATTCCCTGTTGACACCGTTGTTTTTGCCATCGGCGCGTCAGCTAATCCTTCAGTTCCTCGCTGTACGCCAGAACTTGAATGTGATATATGGGGCGATGTACTGGTTGATCCTGAGAGCCTTGAAACATCCATCCCTCATGTCTGGGCTGCTGGAGATCTCACTGGAGGCGAAGGCACAGTGATCGCTGCAGCTGGCGAAGGGAAACGCGCCGCCCGTAATATCCACGAATACCTTCTGAAACTTTAAGGGTCCAACTCCAATACTGGATTTTAATATCTGATGTTCTGTAAATAGAGCTATGTCACTTGTAGCTGTTGTCAAAGGTGAACGTGGCCTCGAAGCCGTGTTCAGAGCCATCGAATTAATCCCATTCAAGGATGCTCTCGCTGCTTATGAAACGGTCTTAGTAAAACCTAATCTTATCACAAGCCACACTTTCGAGACCGGCATAACAACCGATCCCATCGTGGTAGAAGCCGTGATTATGAAGATTCAGGAACTTGGTAAGAAAGCGATAGTGGTTGAGACAGAGGGCGGAACAACCTCACCTGATGAGGCAATCATTGAGACTGAGATAATGGAAGTAATTGAACGGTTGGGTTCTGAATACATCAACATGGGAAAGCTTGCCGACAAAGTAGAACTAGAGGTAAAAAATCCTCGCGGATTAAAGACCTTTAAGGTAGCCCGACTCGCCGTCGAGTCCGCGATTATCACGGTGCCATCCATGAAGACCCTGCATCATACAACCATCACAATGGGATTGAAGAATATGTTCGGGATGCTCACCACCCGGAATAAGTATGGCATGCACCAACTCGGTACGAACAACTTCATCTACGATATCTGCAAAACACTTCCACCCACACTCAGTGTCATTGATGGCTTCTACGGCAAGTCTGGTCCTGGCCCTTGGAGTGGGACACCTGTGAAGATGGATACCATCATCGCTAGTATAGACCCGGTCGCAGCAGACGCTACAGCTGCCAGATGTATTGGCATTGATCCTTACACTATCGATCACGTTCGGTGGCTCCATGAAGCAGGCATGGGCGAGATTAGTGACATCGAAATCGTCGGTGATGGCATAGAAGCTGTCTACCAGAAATGGGACCAAAAATAGGAAACAGGGTGTATGCAATGGATCCAATTATCTTACCAGAACCTGTAAGAAAAGGTGGTAAAACAGTACTAGAAGCCTTGCAACTCAGGCAGACAAATCGCAAAATTGATTCAAGAGAGCTCCCACTGCAGGTACTCTCGAATCTTCTTTGGGCTGCCTTTGGCGTAAACCGTGAAAAGGCTGCCTTTGAAAAACCAGGACGGACAGCGCCTTCAGCAAGTAATTCCCAAGAAATTGATCTTTATGTGGCGTTGAAGGGGGGCCTCTATTTATATGAAGCAATTCCTCATCAATTAACTCCTATTTCTGATGGGGACTTTCGAATGCTTTCCTGCAGCCGCAGGGCAGCGAATCTTACGATCAACACACCAGTAAACATTTTCTATACTGCAGATCTTTCCCGCTATGATCTTGGACCCAACCAACCGGATACAAACATTGGGGACCCCGAGGTTCAGAAATCCTACTATTACACCGCTACAGGATTCATTGCCCAAAACATCAACCTCTTTGCCGCTTCAGAGGGACTAGCAACCTGGTTCCATAACTGTGAGAAGGCTAGTATTACTGTGGAATTTAATCTTCGTCCTACTCAGCGGATACTATTTGCACAAACCATAGGATACCCTGAGTAGAAAATACCACACATACTTGCAGGCTTGCCTACAATTTAAAGGAAAATCGAGCCTCAAAATTATTGTACTTATCTAAATCCTGTACAAACTCTTTTTCCCATAATAGAGGTTTCTGGAATTTAGTTAGAGACAAAGGAAACATATTTATTGAGTTGTTCCGGCAAAGGCGTTAATCGCGCCTAAATTTTTAGACGCTAGTACAAAGCTCCAAAAAGGGTGACACACTATGACTACCTACAACCATCCTAGTCGACGGATAACAACTCTGACTTCCACTGAACAGCAGGGTGATGACGATGGTGATGGCCAACGGCGCCTCTCGAGAACGCAGATTGATCTGGCGGGTGTACCGGGAAGCGATGCCAGTCCTTCTCTTCACCGTCTTAGCGGAGCTTTTCGCCGGAGCCATGTTACTTGCCCTTGACGTTCCTTTTGCTGATTTGCTTGGATTGTTCGTATTGATTCCTGGGCTAATGCAATTACGCGGTAATATTTCGACCAGTCTCGCCCAACGCCTTGGATCAGGAACCCATCTAGGCACAATTTCTTGGAAACAAGGTCTTAATGAACCTCTCCGTGCAAACATCAAAGTCGCATTCTACCTCGTCATTATCCTGTCCTTCTTACTTGCGATTGGTGCTTGGGCTGTATCCGCGATTACCCAATCCCTAGTTCCACGAAGTGGATCGTTGTTGGATTTGCGACATTTTATCATCATTGCCATGGGAACAGCCCTACTTGCAAGTGTCTTTCAAGTGACCATCACCGTCACAGTGGCATTACTCGCTCACGCTCGCGGTCTCGACCCTGACAACATTACCATTCCCTTAGTTGCTGCAATCGGCGACATCATCACCATCGCCTGTCTGCTTATCTCCATCACGTTTGCTATCACCCTAATCCCTCCATTCCTAGTATAGTGTGAAAAGGTGAAACCTATGACACTACATACAGTCCGGAAAATCCTCATTGAGAGCCTCCCTGTCCTCGGTATCGTCCTAGTCTTCGCCCTAATTGCAGGACAGTTTCTCGATTACACCCTTGAGGGTCTCAAGATTATTTTTCCCTTAATTCTACTCATGGTCCCTGCCTTCATCGATATTACTGGTGATCTTGCTGGTGTGGTCGGTGCCCGAGTGACGAGTCACTTGTATACTGGTGAACTTGATGCAAGTTTTCGACCCTATCGATTACTCTTTACTAATCTTTTCGCTGTCCTCTTGGTTTCTGCCACAGCCTATGCTTTCTTGGGTATCTGTGTCATCGGCATCACTTTGTGGCTGACTCCCATAATTGGACCCATATTTCCTGCGTGGGGTCTTTCTTGGTTATTTGTTGCCATCATTGGAGCCGGAGTGCTAGCTACTGCCTGTACTAGTATGATTGGACTCTTCTCAGCTCGACTTGTCTACCGGTTGGGTCGAGATCCAGATAGTGTTATTCCTCCGTTGACAACAACCGTTGGCGATCTCCTAGGAATTGTGTTCATTGCTTTAGCAATCATCAGTATTGGAAATATGCTAGGTCTTCTTTAGACTCAGGTTCTGAAAAAAAGGAGAAGAGGAAGAACGTTTGGAAGTTCTTTGCAGTTCTGCTGATGTGGCTTGCTAAACGCTCTTCCACCCTGGTGCGCGTTTCCAGATGTATACGTGAATCAGCATGGCCCAGAGTAGCCATAGGACCCAGTTGACTGGATTATAGACTCCCGTTAGGAGGAAATCACCTAACAGCATCGGTGAGATGAAGAAGTAGATGTAGAGACTGATGATTCCGAGGACGACCACGATGATTGTCCGGATTAGAATGTTCACTATGCTATTGAATCGAGTTGGCCAGTTCCCGAAGTATTGAGTCCAGATGAATATGAGCAGTATAATGAATACTGCAATCCATGCGGAAAATCCGTGCATTGCGGCAAAGCCCATTGTCAACATTATTCCAGAGAGTAGGGTTGGCATAATGAGTAACGCGAAGAGACCACCAAGGAGAGTGCACCCAATTAACGCAGCTACACCAATCCACGGTTGTTTCTTCAGGGCTTTCCATGGCTGATAATCCCAAGTCATAAGGGTCATTAGTCCAAACACGATAATCCATTGGGTTAACGCTAGTGATTGGTAGGCTCCACCATTGTTGACCTCACCCGCAATGGGATCGTATGCCCAGAAGGGCCAAGCGGTCCAAATTGTCCAATCTACAGTCGTTGTAACAGGTGGGAGCGCAGTTGCGATTTGAAATGGCCAGTAGAGGATTAGCCATGTAAAGGTGGTGATGACGGCTCCGAGAAGCATGACCGTGAAGCCACGCTTGGGCTGTTCTAGTTCTGTAAATGGCCAATAGATACTTCCAGCTGCCCAAATGGATGCAAAACTGAAACCACAGGAGAGTATCGTCCCAATTGCAGCAGATGAAAGGAAGAGTGCGAGATACCAGTTACCTCCGATTGAAGCGACATTCATGAGAGCATAGGGACTGAACATTGGAATCATATACGGACCGATGATGAACCAGAAAACAGCGATAACTATTGCGATGCCAACGATATTGAGTATTGTTCCCACGATTCCTTGTGTAACTAGGCTTTTCATCTTGGAAGATAGGTGATGGTCAAACCAGATTTGGAATACTACAATAAGGATACCCCATCCTGCTATGGCAGATCCCAGGAATAACCACCCAGACCAGTAAAAGAGAGAGAATCGCCAGTCCATAAAGATATACCAGAACACGAGTGCTACGATGAATACGATGATGAAATTGACCAAACCTGAAACGATCCAATTCCAACGTCGCTCTGTAATCACTGGACGCCACATTTGATTTTCTAATGGTTTTTCTTCTGTCATTTTATCAACACCTGTTGATTTTTTGACGCACCTTATATCGTGCAGTCAAGATATTTAAGCCTGAATGGGTGTCCCTTCTAATGCCATTTATGCAAGGGGGTTTAGCATGCCAGAAGTCCAAGTAAGTGAAGGTGTGACACTCTACTACGAAGAAGAAGGTGAAGGTTATCCCTTACTCCTCATTCATGGATTGTTATGTGATTTAACCTGCTGGCGATACCAAGTTGACGCATTTGCCAGACAGTATCGAACTATCATGGTCGACTTGAAAGGATTTGGTAAATCTACTAAACCTCGTCGGGAATATTCGGTTCATTCACATGCCGATGATCTCTTCAGACTTTTGCAGCATCTGAAGATCACTCAAACCCATGTTTGCGGTCTCTCGATGGGTGGTATGGTTGCCGAGGTGCTTGCCATAAAATATCCTCAGGTTGTGAATGGTCTGGTTCTGGCGGATTCGGCTGCCATGATTGCTAACTATGCTGTTAGTGACCGACTAACACTAATCAGTGAGCATGACATGAACTGGATTGCAGATTGGGGAACCAAGAAAATCTTGCGATTGGCTTCCGATGAGGCCTCAAATCATGTTCGGGAAATGATTCGCCGTGTGGATCGCAGTGATTACCGACTAGCGATTATTTCGACTGCTGGCTTTAACATCGCAAATGAATTGAAGAAAATCCAACACCCGGTTCTAATTATTCAAGGAGAAAAGGATGAAACAGTCCCCATGTGGCATGCCGAACAGCTGAAAAGCTGGATTCCCAAAGCAAAATTTGTCATCATGAAAGGCGCCTCCCATATGACACCCGTCGATAACCCCGCAGAATTTAACATGCTGGTCCTCGACTTCCTCAAAGAAGTCGATACCTCTATCTAATCCTAGCAGGACACAAATTCTTTGGTGCTAAAAACAATGATGAACATCAATCCTCCAGAGGACTGGCAATGGATTGGTGACTGGCTTGGACGCCGCGCCGCACTAACGCCTAACCATGAAGCCCTTCTCGATCCTTCCACTGAACGGCGTTATTCCTATGCCAAACTCAATGACAGAGGTAATCAACTCGCTAATCTCCTCTCTGATGAATACAATATCACCAAAGGCGACCGAGTAGCCTTCCTTCTCCACAACCGAATCGAGTGTATTGATGCCTTCTCAGCATGTGGAAAACTTGGCGCAATTCTTGTTCCACTCAATGTCCGACTGGCCTCTGTGGAACACCAAGAATACCTAACAAATATCACACCCACTATACTCATCTATGAAAGTGCTTTTGATAAGACGGTCAACGAATTCCGTCATAGTCTACCGAGTCTCAAACACTTCCTGGCGGTGGACAAGACATCTCTCAAAAATATCCAACCTTACGGACCACTGCTTAAGAAACAGCCCACCACATCCCCACCTCGCCCTTCTCTCAGCTTTGAAGACCCATTTTTCATTCTTCCCACGGGAGGAACTACCGGTTTACCGAAAGGAGCGGTCCTCTCTCATCGTCATGTATTCTGGAATTCAGTCAACACTATAGTTTGCTGGGGACTCGGTCCATCTGATGTCTGTCCCATAATATTCCCATTGTATCACACCGGGGGTTGGAATGTGCTCCTCATTCCCCTGTTCCATGTGGGGGCACGAGTAATTCTTTGGAAGCATTTTGATGCGGTTGATACTCTTCGACGCATTGAGCAAGAACGCTGCACCATTATCATCGGCGTACCTACAATGTATCACATGATGATTAATGCACCAAAATTCGCCAAGACAAATTTCAACTCGGTTCGGTTTTGGCTCAGTGGTGGAGCCCCTTGTCCCGTCTCAATTATGGAATCCTTTTGGAAACATGACCAAGAATTTGCTATGGGCTACGGACTAACAGAGGTAGGACCCAACAACTTCTATATGCCTCATGGCGCATCAAAAATGAAACCGACTGCCGTGGGACTCCCCTTTTTCCACAACGGTGTCCGAGTTGTCAATGATGAACTTGAAGATGTGCCACCAGGTGAAGTGGGTGAACTGCTTCTTCGCGGACCTCATGCCTTCAGCGGGTACTGGAATAACCCCCAAGCCACTCAAGATGTCTTTGAACCAGATGGCTGGATCCACACTGGTGATTTAGCTCGCCAAGATTCAGATGGATTCTACTACATTGCAGGTCGGAAGAAAGAATTATTCATCTCAGGTGGAGAAAACGTTTTTCCTATTGAAATTGAACGCGTGCTAGATGAACACCCCGCTGTTGATCAAGTCGCTGTTGTAGGAATGCCCGATAAGAAGTGGGGTGAAGTGGGATGTGCCTTTATTGTATTGAAAGCTGGTGCAAAGGTTTCGGAAAAGGAACTAGTGAAGTTCATGCAATCCAAGCTTGCCCGCTATAAAGTACCAAAAAGAATTGTCTTCATGGAAGTCCTTCCAGTAACTAGTGCAGGCAAGATTGCAAAACGCAAACTTGAGATTCAAGCACGAAAAATAATCAAAAACGCAGTTAAGAACATTGAAACTTAACTGACTGGGTTCGAAGGCTATAGCGGATTTAACACTTCTGAAAACACTGTTCCCCCCCGGGGGGGAGGAGAGAGGTACTAGTTTCCAACTGACGGAAGTGCCAGATCTTTCGCTGCCTTCGGTGTCACTCGTTCAGCCGTTGATTCTTTCCAAGTTACTGTAAAAAGGTTCTGTTTGTATAATCAACCATTTCTCTTTTTCGTTGAATCCGCAATTGGCAATCTTTGACGTGAAAAATTCCTTAATAGAAATTCATAATTTTACGCGCCCTTGTGAGGATATTCGTGAAATGAAGTTTCTGTTTATGACCATCAATCATCTTCGGGCGGTGGCCAAATTCCTAGAAGTTGACGTAAAATTACAACCTGGCCGATATGGTAGCTGTTATGTTGGATTTCGATTAGAACACCTTTCCCAAGCGGTGCCCCTCCAAATCCTTTGATTGGACGTGTCAAATCGGCTGTCTCATTAATTTTCTTCAATTCAGTAAGATGGTTGGTAAAAGACGCTACAAGTTCCTTCCATGCTTTTTCGGTCATTGTTGCATCAGCTGCTAGCCAGTCGGTTCCTTTGATGGCTTCCCAATCAAGTTCTTCTCCGTTTATAGCCTTCAAAGTGATGTCGTGCCAAAACACCATGTGGTAAACGTGGTCCCAAATCGAGTGGAGATTCTTGTTCGGCTGCTTCTTGGCATCCTTAGCCGTTACGCCTCGAAGGGCTTTGAGCACATCATAATGTGCCATTTTTCCATAAAGGCCATCTGAAAATACTTGCTGAATCCAATCCATGAGACTTCCTCCGATAGGCAGTTTGTATGAGTTACATGAAGTTACACAAAAAGTTCTTGGTTTGTGAGATAGGCTCAAATTCTCCATCTCCCTATCTAAGTTGAGGTGAAGTTGGTGCTTACTATTGAAGGTGAATGGTTTGTCGATGAGAAGGGTCGGAAGGTTCTCCTACGTGGCGTTAACTTGGGTGGAAGCTCAAAGGTTCCCTTGATGCCAAATGGTGCCACACACATCAAATCTGACTTCACTGATCTAGACGTGTCCTTTGTTGGTCGACCCTTTCCCATTGATCAAGCGCGGCAACATTTTGAGCGGATTAAACATTGGGGATTTAACGCTCTTCGGTTCATCGTTACTTGGGAAGCCATCGAACATGCTGGACCAAAACAGTATGATGCAGAGTATCTTGACTATCTTGAAGACGTCTTGAAAATCGCGGCTGAGCATCGGTTGTATACGTTCATTGATCCTCATCAAGATGTTTGGAGTCGGGCTTCCGGTGGTGATGGTGCACCAATATGGACCTTTGAAAAAGCTGGACTTGATATTACGAAATTTGATGAATCCGAAGCTGCATTCACCATGCAATCTCGCTATAATCCTGATGACCCTTCTGTCTATCTTCCCATGGCGTGGGCTCAAAATTTTGGACGATTTGCCTCTTGTCATATGTTTACACTGTTCTTTGGTGGCAACGAGTTTGCTCCAACAGTTCGAGTTGACGGGATGAATATCCAAGATTATCTGCAGGAACATTACATGAAAGCCATTCAGCGAGTTGCATACCGCGTTAAGGATAATCCCTATGTCGTTGGGTTTGAAACACTGAATGAACCCAACCCTGGGTGGATTGGGCGGCTCGTCGATGGGTCGGATTCTGACATCTCAATTCAACTATACTACGCTTTCACACCGTTTGATGCTATGGTGACTGCTGCGGGGTTTCCTCGAGTAATCCCATTTAATGCAGTCAAACGATTTGCCCTCCGGGAAATACGCCGTGATCTTCTCAATTCTGCTGGTGTGAGCTGTTGGTTAGAAGGTAGTGAGGATATTTGGCGGAAACAAGGCATTTGGAATGTAGATGAATCAGGCGAACCCATGATACTCAACAACGAGTATTTCATGAAGAAAGGAGAACGCCCCATTGACTTCGTTGACGATTATTTTGCCCCATTCGTTCAGAAATACGCCAAAATCATACGGGAAGTCTACCCTGATTCATTTATTGGTGTGGTTCCACCACCTGAAATTGTTATGCGTGGAAAGAAGTTCCCTAGCAATACACCTCCGAACATTGTGAATGCAGCCCATTGGTATGATGAGATGACCATTGGCACGAAACGGTTCCGGGGGTGGATAAGTTATGATACACGACGAAATAAACTCGTTGTTGGAACTGGAAACATCTTGAAAATGTTTACTCGACAGCTTAGCAAACTCAAAGACTTATCACAGCAGGTTAACGGGGGCATTCCAACGGTACTTGGCGAGTTTGGGTTATGTTTTGATCTGAATAACAAGGAAGGCATGCGCATTTGGAATACTAAACCGGAGAAAGCTTGGCAGAAACATATCAAAGCCTTAAGCCTATACTACGATGCTGTGGATGTGAATTTTCTTCATTCAATGATTTGGAACTATACTGCGGACAATGATAATGTATGGGGCGACCAATGGAATCAAGAAGATTTTTCGATTTTCAGCATAACTCAGCAAAGAGACCCAGAAAACATCCATCATGGGGGTCGGGCTATTGAAGGATTCTGTCGACCACACTTTGTTGCAGTTGCGGGAACTCCTCTAACGATGAGTTTTTCGAGAAAAACCCGGGAGTTCCACTTCACGTTCGATGCTGACACAAGTGTGAATGGGCCAACCATTGTTTATGTTCCAGAAATTCATTATCCGCATGGTTACGAGATAATCCTTGAAAAACACGAAGTTATCCAGACAGGTAGTTCTCAACTGTTTGCTTTTCGCGTAATGCAGGATGGTAAACACTCGCTGTTGATTAGACCTAAGAAGAATTAGTCTTCAAAACTTGGAAAAAAATAAGAGGAACTTGGTTTCTCCTAACTCGTATAGGTGATATCTTTGACGAAGGCAGACAAGTGTAAAGAATGCGAACACTCTAACGATTTCAAGGGGTGTGCTCTTCA